>NZ_JBIVJB010000111.1:0-13483 GCF_044750025.1 Pseudomonas sp. NPDC088885
ACCATGATTGATACCTGTAAACCATGTCCCCGGTCTCAAACGTAAAGGATGTACCCGGTCTTTACCCACCCTAGCCCTCTCCCGGAGGGAGAGGGAACTGATTGGGGGATATTTGAGGGGTTCGCCGACTTGGACGTGCGTCGCCGAATCCATAATCGACTGGGTTTTTCAGTGCGTTGCCGAATCCATAATCAACTCGGTTTTTCAGGTCGATGTATCACTCAAGACAACTCGGTCGGCCCCCTCTCCCTTTGGGAGAGGGCTGGGGTGAGGGTTTGGCGTCAAACGACTCAACCCAGCCAAAACCACCGCGCCAACCAAAAGAACACCAATCCCCAAAAACGCCCCATACCCCACCACCGTCACGCTGGAATACAGCATGTACAGGCACAACCCAAAAAACAGCAACGGCAACAACGGATACAACGGCACCCGCACCGGCCTCGGCACGTGCGGAAACCGCCGCCGTAATATGATCAACGCGACACTGCTCAAACTCAAAAATAACCAATACACCGGGGTCAAATACTCGACCATGGTGTTAAACCCGCTCTGGGTAAAACTGCCGAACAACACCAGCAACAACGCCACCGCGCCCTCCGCCAGCAACGCTTTGCGCGGTACGCCATGGCGATCATCCCAATCACCAAAACTGCGCAACTGCGGTACATCGCGAGCAGCGGCGTAGGTAGTCCGCGCGCCAACCAGCAACGTCGAATTGATCGTGGCGATCGCTGCAATCCCCACCATGAGCAGAATCAGCATGACCCCGGGCGCGCCAAAAGCACGGTTGAGCAGTTCAACTGCCGGCGCATTGCTCGCCGCCAATCCGGCAAATCCCAGCCCCTGAACAAACGCCCAATTCAGCGCCAGATAGATAATCATCAACACCGTCAGCGCACCGATCATGGCGATGAAAATTCCCCGCCGACCATCGCGCACTTCCGCCGATAACGTCGCCGCATCACTCCAGCCGCCGAACGCCAGAAACACAAAAATCATCGCCGCCGAAAACCCGGCCATGCCGGTATTTTCCGGCAATACCGCCGAGCTTGGCGCCGGCGGTTCAACCCCTTGCCACGCCAGAAAAACACCGGCACTGGCGATGCTCAAAAAGCCTAACGCGAGCAAGCCAACCAGCAATGTCTGCGTGATGAAACCGATGTGCTTGCCAGTCAGATTCAGCAGCACCAACGCCGCGATCACCGCCCCGGCAAACAGCCCCGATCCATACTGTCCCAACGGCACCACCGCATTCACGTAATCGGCAAACATAAACGCCGACAACGCAATCCACCCGGTGTGCATCACCGAAAACCGCGACCAGGCGAACAGAAACCCCATGCGCTCGCCATACGCTGTGCGCAGAAAATGGTAGTCGCCGCCGGGATGCGGAAACGCTGTGGCCATTTCCGCAAAGCACAGCGCGCCGATCATCGACGCCACACCGCCGAGCACCCACACCAGGTAAAAGTGCTCCGGCCCGACATTGAGCGCCACGGTCGGCGCGGTTTTCAGGATGTCGGTGGTGATCACCATGCCCAGCGTGATCAGCAGCGCCTGGAACACCGGCAGATGCCGCCCCGGCCCGGCGTTAGAAAACATAGGTGGCGCGAGCGTAGTAGTAAGCGCCGTTGGTGCCGATCGGTGAGAGCACGTCGTACGGCAGGTTGCCGCCGTAGTTGATCGCCGAGCCGGAGCGTTCCGGGTAGTTGTCGGTGAGGTTGTTGCCACCGACGGCGATGTTGAATTTCGGGGTGAATTTGTAGGCCACCTCGGCATCCAGCTGCCACACCGCACCGTAGGTCTGCTCCGGTTGCGAATCACCGAAATCAAACACACGAGTGGTCTCGCCCTGACGGGTCAAACGCCCGAGCAAGCCCCAATGTTCGCTGGCCCAGTTGGCGGAAAAGATGAAGCGATCCTTCGGCGCCGCATCGGTCAAGGTGTTGGTTTCTTCGACGCCGACCAGCGCGTCATTGCCAATGCCCAGCGCGGTCAATTGCGACGGCGTGCCTTTGGTGCTGGTGACTTTGGTGTGGTTGTAGGTGTACGCGGTGGTCAGGCCGAGTTGCCCTTCGTAGAACGGCTGATGATAGTTGAGCACCAATTCGGCGCCGTGGGTGCTGGTGTCGGCGGCGTTGGTGAAGAAGTTGACGTCATGTATGCCGGCCACGCCGAAGTTGTCATTAATGTAATTTTCCAGCGCATCGCTGCCGATGCGTTGTGACAGGGTGATGCGGTCTCTGACGTCGATGCGGAACACGTCCAGCGACGCATCGAAGCGTTCGTTCAACTGGAAGGTCAGGCCGAGGCTGAAGTTTTTCGAGGTTTCCGGATCAAGTTTTTCTGCGCCCAATGCGCGGGCAATCGGATCGTTGACCGAGAGCACGCGAATATCGGTCAGCGTGCCGCCGTCGCCGAAGTTGCTGGTGGTGTTCTGGAAACCGCTCTGCGCCAGAGACGGCGCGCGGAAGTTGTTCGACACTGCGCCGCGCACCGCCCACTGCTCGGTGAGTTTGTAGCGGCCACTGAGTTTGCCGGTGAGTTTGCTGCCGGCGTCGTCGTAATGCTCCCAGCGCGTGGCGGCGTCGACGAAGAAGCGGTCGGTGAGATCGCCGGACAACTCGGCGTAAGTGCCGAACACATTGCGATCCAGATCCGACTCTTCGCTCGGGCGCAGTCCATTGGCGCCATCGGCTCCGGAGCCAACGTAAGAAGCGGCGTCACCGGCGTAAGTCAGGTAGTTTTCGTAGCGGTATTCGCCGCCGACGGCCAACACAAATGAGCGTTCGCCGAGGCGCAGTTCGCGGGTGAAATCGAGGTTGGTCGTGGTCTGGCGCAACTCGTAGTCGCCAGTATCGAACTCGGTAGGCGAGTCTTCACCGAGGCTGACGTTGAGGGTGCGTCGGGTCGATCCATCGAAGCGATTGCGGCCATGGGTGACGCTGCTGTCGAAGTCCCAGTCGTCGCCGATCATGCCTTTGAAACCGGCGGTGGCGGAGACGTCCTTGTTGTCGCCAAGCGATTGCGGCAGGAAGCCGTTGGGGTAGAACTGCGGCTGCTCGTACGGGTAGCGATAGAATTCAGCGCCGGTGGTGTGGCGCTGGTTGTAGGTGCCGAAGCTGTAAGCCTTGCCGCCGGCCAGCGGCAGTTCGCTGTTGAACCACAGGTTGACATCGCGAGCGATGCCGTCGCCCATCACGTAGTTGCGCTGGTTGGGGATGTCGTCGAAGCCATCGAAACCGGCGCGGTTGGTCGGGTTGCGATCCTTGTACTCGGTGCCGCCGCGAATGAAGCCGCCCTCCTCGCCGAGGCGCGTGCCGATCTTGGCGGTGGTCACGCTGTTCTGGCCGTCGGTGGTGGTTTTGCCGATCGCGTCCTGATGGGTGTGATAGGCGCCGTAGCTCGTCGTCACTTCGCCGCCCTCGGGGGCGTCGTCGAGGATGATGTTGATGACCCCGGCAATCGCATCGGAGCCGTATTGCGCACCGGCGCCATCGCGCAGCACTTCGATGCGTTTGATCGCGCTGATCGGGATCGAGTTGAAATCCACCGGCGCCGTGCCGCGACCGATTTTCGAGGAGTCGTTGACCACCGCCGAAGTGTGCCGGCGTTTACCGTTGACCAGCACCAACACCTGATCCGGGCTCATGCCGCGCAGTTGAGCGGCGCGTACATGGTCGGCACCGCCGGAGTTGGACTGGCGCGGCAGGCTGAACGATGGCAACAGCGTCTGCAACGCTGCGCCCAATTCGCCATCCGCCGCGCCGGCGGCTTTCAGGTCATCAGCGGTGAGCACGTCGACCGGCACTGGCGAATCCAGCACGGTGCGCGATGTGCCGCGTGTGCCGGTCACCAACACGGTGTCGAGTTTGGCCTCACCGTCAGCTTGCGCGGGAAGTTGCCAGATGGATGTGAGCACAGCAGCAGCGAGTAATGAACGCGAACGGTAATACATGCAACAGCTCCTTGAATCGCAGCTAATACCCGGCCCTGCCAACCAAAAGTCGTCGGCCATCAGTGCACGGCAATGTCTGCTGTAGTTTTATAAAACAGGAAGGCAGCGAAGGCTGTTAGATCGGAAAGTGCAAATAGAACGCAGGATCCCCAAAAGTAAGCTTTTCCCCTTGGAGGCCGATGCTAGACGAGCGGAGAGCTGTGGCAAAAGAACCAATAACGCTTAGGTTATATCGGCTTGGCGGAGTGTGCTTAGAGCAACATAAGTGTTGCCCAGGCAACACTAAATTCAACTAACAACAACTAACCTACCGAAACCTTGTAGGAGCAGAGCTTGCTCGCGAAGAGGCCATTCCTGCCAACATATTCTTTGAATGAGCCACCGCTTTCGCGAGCAAGCTTTGCTCCTACAGATTTAAAGGTGGCGGGCTACTAATCGCTCGGGATTTGCCGAAAACTAACCGCCAGGCGATTCCAGCTGTTGATCGTGGTCACGGCCATGGTCAGGTCGACCAGTTCCGCTTCGTTAAACTGCTCGCGCGCCTGTTGATACACCTCATCCGGCACATGGCTTTCCGCCAACAAGGTCACCGCCTCCGCCCAGGCCAGTGCCGCGCGTTCACGAGGATTGAAAAACCCGCTGTCACGCCACACTGCAATCGCATACAACCGCCGATCACTCTCCCCCGCTCGCCGGGCTTCGACCGAATGCATATCCGTGCAAAACGCACAGCCATTAAGTTGCGAGGCGCGGATCTTGATCAGTTGCAGCAACGGCTGTTCGATGCTCAAGTTGCTGGTCAGCGCCTCCATGGCAATCATCGCTTTCATCGCTTTGGGTGAAGCGCTGTAGTAATCCAGACGCGGGGACATGGCTTGATCTCGGCAGGCGCAATAAAGACTTCAAAGTAAGCGCCAAGAGGCTAGGGTTACAGCCCCAATTCCACGGAAAAGTGCCACACCAATAGCGCGCTAAACACAAATCCCCTGTAGGAGCTGCCGAAGGCTGCGATCTCTTGATCTTAAAAAGCAACATCAAGAGATCGCAGCCTTCGGCAGCTCCTACAGGGGTTTATGCCAATTTCGGGTATTTGTGCTGCGCAACTTCTGCCAATCGCCCAACAGCGCTAATCTGGCGGGCACTTCACATTGCCTCGGAGACACGTCGGTATGGAACTTCATGTCGTGATCAACGGCCGCAAGGATCTCGCCGGTCAGTTGTACCAACAGCTGCGCGGCGCCATCGAATCCGGGCGTCTGGCCGCTGGCACGCAACTGCCGCCCAGCCGCTTGCTCGCCGAGCAACTGGGGATCTCGCGCAAGACCATCTCCGACACTTACGCGCAACTGACCTACGAAAACTTCCTCACCGGCGTCATCGGCAAAGGCACCTACGTCAACGCGCGCCCGGCGCAGGTTCAGCGCAAGCAAAGTCACAGCGAATTGGCCAGTGCCGAGGTGATCGAGAGCTGGCGCAATCTGCCGGTGTTCCTGCGGCACCCGACACTGGAAGGTTCGCTGCGTTACGACTTCATTGGCGGCGCCACCAGCAAGGGCCAGTTTCCCCAGGATGACTGGCGTCGGTGCGTCGCTCATGCGATGCGGCAGATGGCGCAGTCGAAAGGCTTTTACAGCGTTGCCGAAGGTTTGCCGTCGCTGCGCAACGCGATTGCCCGACACATCGCATTTTCTCGTGGGGTGAACTGTCAGGACGAAGACATCGTGGTCTGCAACGGCGCGCAACAGGCGCTGGATCTGATCGCTCGCGTGCTGCTGCGTCCCGGCAGTCTGGTGGCGATGGAAGACCCGGGTTATCCGCCAGCTCGCCTGCTGTTCGGCACGCACGGCGCCACCGTGGTCGGTATTCCAGTGGATGCCGAGGGCATTCAGGTCGAACACATTCCCGAAGGCACGCGGCTGATTTACGTGACGCCATCGCACCAGTTTCCGTTGGGCATGCCGATGAGTCAGGCGCGCCGCGAAGCCTTGCTGGTGCGTGCGCATGAGCTCGGCGCAATCATCATTGAGGACGACTACGACAGCGAGTTTCGCTACGAAGGCCGGCCCACTGATTCGCTGTACAACCTCGACCAGCGCGGACTCGTCGCGTATGTCGGCACCTTCTCGAAAACCTTGCTGCCCGAGTTACGCCTGGGCTACGGAATCCTGCCGCCGGCGATCCTCGAAGCGGTGATTCGCGCCAAGCAGCTCACCGATTTGCACGCGTCCACCCTGCCGCAATGGGCGCTGGCCAAGTTCATCGCCGAGGGCTGTTTGCTCAAGCATATTCGCCGCTGCCACACGATTTATGCGCAGCGCCGCGAACGGATTCTGGCGCGCATGGCCAGCGATCTGTCGCCTTGGCTTGATGCGGTGCCGGCCAGTGCCGGATTCCACATGGCGGTGTTTTGCAAAGTGCCGATCGACCTGCCGCTGGTGATCGAGCTGGCGAAAAAGGTCGAAGTCGGTCTGTACGCGATCAATGGCTTTTATTATCAGCAGACACCGCGTGATGGTTTGTACTTTGGCTTCGGCGCGATTGAGACGCTGGACATTGATATCGCCCTCGATCGCCTGCGCGACATTCTCCAGCAAGTCGCCTGAGCGATTGGCCTAACGGATTAACCGCCGATTGGTTATTGGTGATCGGCGGGGGCAGGCCTATTCTGCACAGGCGTTATCCCTCAATGAGCAGGATTCGTCCGGCCTGATTCAGGAGTGTGAGCAATGTCCAACGAAGTGATCAACACGGTGCAGGTGCAGGCTGCTGCCGGCCGCTCTGACGAGCTGGGCAAGCAACTGCAGAGGATCGTCGAAACCCTGCGCGAAACGCCGGGCTGCGATTCCTACCTGGTCGACCGCTGCCCCGAGGACAGCCACCGCTGGACGGTCAGTGCGCGCTGGCAGTCGGAAGCGGCGATGCAGGCGCATTTCAACCGGCCTGAAGCGCAGGGGTTTATAGACCTGATCGATAGCCGGTTGGCCAATAGTGTGGACTTCAACAGTTTTCCCATCGTCTGATCTGACGCCTTCGCGAGCAAGCCCGCTCCCATATTTGAAATGCGCTCCACTGTGGGAGCGGGCTTGCTCGCGAAAGCGGTTTCCGGCCCACCGATAATTTTCCGTAAACCCCGCCAATTGGTCACCCAATCTTCCCGAATATTGGCCGTTTGCTTGCCCCGCCCCTCGGACTACTGTGATTACCAACCACCCCCCAACCGGTAATCCACCATGAAAACCCTGCACCTTGTTGCTGCCGCCCTCGCCCTCGCCCTGGCCCTCTCCACCTCGGCCTTCGCCCACGACCCCTCGGAAAAAGTCACCGTACTGCAAGACCAGATGCTGAAAAACGCCCCCGGCAAAAAAGCCATGATGATCGAAGTCGACTACAAACCCGGCCAATCCTCCATTGCCCACAAACACGACGGCACCGCGATGGCCTACGTGCTCGAAGGCGAAGTGATCTCTCAGGTGAAGGGCGAACAGGCGATCACCTACAAGAAAGGTCAGTTCTGGTACGAACCGGCCGGTTCCGAGCATTTGGTCTCGAAAAACGCCAGCCAAACCAAGCCAGCCAAGTTGCTGGTGTTCATGGTGCTGTCCCCGGATGAGCAAGTGCTGATTCCGCTGAAAAACTGATGGTTGTTTAGCCAGCCATAAATAAAAGGGCGCAAATTGCCGATTTGCGCCTTTTTATATCTCGATGCAATTAACCGGATCGGTTTACAGCAAATAAAACTATTCAATACAAAACCAGATAGCAAATTGTCAGCTTATTTGCCGTGCGACGGGGGTAGTCTGAATTAACTGCCGTCATTGACGGCAACTTTAAACTTTCCGACTGATGTTGTTTCACGGGAGAAACACCATGAAACTTGCGTTCACCAGTATGTTGGCGATATCGGTTTTAGCCCTCTCTGCCTGTTCAGTGCCGACGGCGCCAAAAGCAGTCTCGTCTCTCGATACCCTGCTGCCGCATCCAACCGGTCGCAGTAGCGCCACTCAGGTGAAAAGCGGTCCCGGCGTATCGCTCGGCGTGGTCTACAGCCCAAGCACCCAGAGCAACCGCGAATACCTGCGCGACTACCAAGCCAACGCCGGCACCGGTTTCGGCCAGAGCCTGCTGGTACAGCCGATCCACGACGCCTACGTCGCCAGCTCGAAACCGGACATGGCAGTGGAATGGGTCAACGCCTCCCTGCAACGCCAGTTCGGTTCAGTGACGGTGTATCCGGACATGCAAAGCTTGCGTGCAGCCAAACCGGATGTGACGGCCATCGTCGACACCCACAGCCAGTTAATCACCTCACGCAGCTCCGACATCAAGGCTGACGTGAGTGCCGATTTTTATGATGCGGGATTGAACTACATCGGCACGGCGAGAGGTTCAGAAGCGAAAGAACTGACACCGGTGTGGGCGGACTTCAAACGCTCGGAAGAGATTGTTGCCGATATTAACCAGCAGCAGGATGTGCAAGTTCGGGCGCTGCAAAAGTTTGACCAATCGCTCAACAATTTAGTCGCACGGCCTGCGGATAAAGTGTCGATGCTTGATACTAAACCGGCTCAGAAGTTGTATTGAATGTAAGGGCCTCTTCGCGAGCAAGCCCGCTCCCACAGGTTTTGTGGAACTCCGGTCCCTGTAGGAGCTGCCGAAGGCTGCGATCTTTTGATCTTGATCTTTTAAAGGCAAAAGATCGCAGCCTTCGGCAGCTCCTACACCCCTCGGTGTAAATACATGAGACACAAAAAAGCCCCGGCATTTCACGATACCGGGGCTTTTTCATTCAGCGCTTAGTTATGCCGTTTCAAGCTCGGCATTCGCCGGCGCCGCAGGCACTACTGCTTGCCCGCTCAACGCCAGGTCCAGCAGTTCACGGTTGGCCACTGCATACATGGCGTAGTCCGTGCCGCTCGCAGCGCGGATTTCCACCAGCATGGCGCGCCAGCGCGAGATCATGCTTTCGTGTTGCTCCATCCACAGCGCCAGACGTGCTTCCACGTCCAGGGTGCCGTCGCCCTGTTGCAGGACGGAGATGGTGATCGCGCGTTGCTGCCAGTCGACATCGTCACGGAACGCTTCACGGGCCAGGGCTTGCCAGTTGTTTTCAACCGGCAGCGCGCTGATCTGTTGCAGGTACCAGGTGATGTCCAGCGCACTGCCCACGGCGAAGTAGGCTTTCGCCACTTCGGCAGGGTTCTGGCCAGTCACGTCGGAGGCTTCGATGATCGGCAGCAAGGTGTACAGGTGCGAGGTGCCCGCAACCATACGCGCCAGCAATTCCGGCACACCGGCTTCGACGTAAGCCTGATAACGCGCCTGCCAGTTTTCACGGATTTCGCCGCTCAGCAGTTCGTCGAGTTTCAGGCCCAGCTCTTTCAGGTGCGGACCGAAATGCGCGACGTCACGGGCAGCGTTCTGCTCGTTGCGACGGGCACGCAGGAACCAGCGTGTAGCACGGCGGCCCAGACGCATCAGCTCGTCCATCAGCTCCAGTTGAACGTCAGCGGCAACCTGATAGTCCAGCGCTTCGATCTGACGGAACCAGTGCGGGAGGTGGAAGATGTCGCGCACGATCACGTAAGCGCCAGCGACGTTCGCCGGGCTCATGCCGGTCGACTCTTTGAGTCGTTGAACGAAGGTGATGCCCATGTGGTTGACCAGGTCGTTGGCGATCTGGGTGCTGACGATCTCGCGCTTCAGGCGGTGACGACGCATGGCTTCGGAGAACTTGCTGACCAGGGTCGGCGGGAACGCCGTTTCCATGTCGCGGGTCAGGTAATCGTCGTCCGGCACCAAGGAGCCCAACAGCTGCTCCTTGAGATCGATTTTGCTGTACGAGATCAGCACCGACAGCTCAGGACGGGTCAGACCGTGGCCTTCAGCAATGCGCTCGGCCAGTTGCTCTTCGGTCGGCAGGAACTCGATGGCACGGTCCAGCTTGCCACGGCCTTCCAGATCGCCCATCAGACGCTTGTACTCAGCGATGCGCGCATAAGCACGACGCGCGGCCAGCGACAGCGCCTGAGTCTGCTTGTAGTTGTTGCCCAGCACCAGATTGCCGACTTCGTCGGTCATGCTCGCCAGCAACTGGTTGCGTTGCTTGTCGGTCATGTCACCGGCCTGAACCACTTCGTTCAGCAGGATCTTGATGTTCACTTCGTGGTCGGAGCAGTCCACACCACCGGCGTTGTCGATGAAGTCGGTGTTGGAACCGCCGCCATTCAGACCGAATTCCACACGACCCAGTTGGGTCATGCCGAGGTTACCGCCCTCGCCCACGACTTTGCAGCGCAGCTCGTTGCCGTTTACGCGCAGAGCATCGTTGGCCTTGTCGCCGACATCGGCGTGGCTTTCAGTGCTGGCCTTGACGTAAGTGCCGATACCGCCGTTCCACAGCAGATCCACCGGCGCCTTGAGCAAGGCATTCAGCAGTTCAGTCGGGGTCAGCTTGTCAGCCTTGATGTCGAAGCGTTCCTGCATCTGCGGGGAAATTGCGATGCTCTTCGCGCTGCGCGAGAAGATACCGCCGCCTTCGGACATGATGCTGGTGTCGTAGTCGGTCCACGCCGAACGCGGCAGGTCGAACATGCGCTGACGCTCGACGAAGCTGGTCGCCGGGTTCGGGTTTGGATCGATGAAAATGTGCAGGTGGTTGAAGGCAGCGACCAGTTGCAGCTTGTCGGACATCAACAGGCCGTTACCGAACACGTCACCGGCCATGTCGCCGACGCCGACAACAGTGATGCTGTCTTCTTGAACATTGATGCCGCGCTCGCGGAAGTGACGTTGTACGCCGACCCACGCGCCTTTGGCGGTAATGCCCATTTTCTTGTGGTCGTAACCGGCCGAACCACCGGACGCAAACGCGTCACCCAGCCAGAAGCCGTAGTCGATGGCGATGCCGTTGGCGATGTCGGAGAAGGTCGCAGTGCCCTTGTCCGCTGCCACTACCAGGTACGGGTCGTCATCGTCGTGGCGAACCACGTTCAATGGCGGCACCAGCGCGCCGTCTTTCAGGTTGTCGGTGATGTCCAACAGGCCGGAAATGAAGATGCGGTAGCAGGCGATGCCCTCGGCCGCGATCTCGTCACGGCTGCCGCCCAGTGGCAGGCGACGCGGCAGGAAGCCGCCCTTCGCGCCCACTGGCACGATGACCGAGTTCTTCACTTGTTGAGCTTTTACCAGGCCAAGAACTTCGGTGCGGAAGTCTTCTTCACGGTCGGACCAGCGCAGACCGCCACGAGCGACGTTACCGAAGCGCAGGTGCACGCCTTCAACGCGTGGCGAGTAGACGAAGATTTCGAACTTCGGCACTGGCTTCGGCAGTTCAGGGATCGCGTGCGGGTTGAACTTGAAGCTGAAGTACGACTTGTTCTGGCCGTTGGCATCAGTCTGATAGAAGTTGGTACGCAGGGTCGCTTTGATCAGGTCGAGGTAACGACGCAGGATGCGGTCTTCGTTGAGCACCTGAACGTCGTCCAGTGCCGTCAGAATCGCTTGTTCCAGACGCTGTTGCTTGTCTTCCAGGTCGTCGTCGCTGAGCTTGCGCGCCAGATAGAAGCGGGTCTTGAACAACCGGGTCAGCTCGCGAGCGATGTCGGTGTGGTTGTTCAGGGTGCTGGCGATGTAACCCAGATCGAAGCCCAGACGAATCTGCTTCAGGTAACGGGCGTAAGCGCGCAGCAGTGCGACGTCGCGCCAAGGCAGGCCGGCAGTCAGCACCAGACGGTTGAACGCATCGTTCTCGGCTTCGCCACGGACGATGTGGACAAAGGCGTCCTGCAGGGTGTCGTTGAGTTGCTGGATGTCGAGATCCAGACCTTCAGCGGCGGTGAACGCGAAGTCGTGAATCCAGAATTCGCGGCCATTGGTGTGACGCAGACGGTACGGGAATTCACCCAGCACGCGCAGGCCGAGGTTTTCCAGAATCGGCAGCACGTCGGACAGCGCCAGCGGCGTGTCGGCGTGATACAGCTTGCAATGCAGTTCGCGTTGGCCGGAGACCTGGCCCAGCGGCTGATAGAAGCTCATCACCAGCGGATTTTTTTCGTTGAGGCTCAGCAGGTGCTGCATGTCGACCACGGCCGAATGCGCAGCGAAACGCTCGCGGTAACCGGCCGGGAAGCCTTTCGGAAAGTCCGCCAGCACGTTGGTGCCGTGGGCTTCGCCGAAGCTTTCGACGGTCAGTGCGGCGTAGTCGTCCTGCCAGCTGCGGCAGGCTTGCACGACTTCTTTTTCCAGCAGCAGCGGATCGATGTCGAGACGGTTTTTCGGGTCGACACGCAGGATCAGTTGAACGCGAGCCAGCACGGACTCGGAGAAGAACGTCCAGAATTCGCAGTCGGAAGCCTTCAGGCGCTCCATCAGCACTTGCTGGATCTTCTGGCGAACTTCGGTGGAATAAATGTCGCGCGGCACGTAGGCCAGGCAGTAGCAGAAACGACCGTACGGGTCTTTGCGCAGGAACACGCGGATCTTGTTGCGTTCCTGGATCTGCACGATCGACATCACGGTGCTGAACAGCTCGTCGACCGGGGTCTGGAACAGGTCATCACGCGGCAGCACTTCGAGTACCTGCGCCAGTTCCTTGCCCAAGTGAGCCTTGGACTGGAAGCCGGAGCGGTGTTCGATTTCCGCGACCTTGCGACGAATGAACGGGATGACCCGCACGCTCTCGCCATACACCGACGAGGTGTACAGGCCCATGAAACGGTGTTCTTTGATGACTTTGCCGTCGGCGTCGATTTCACGGATCGACACGTAATCCGGGTAGGCCGGACGGTGCACACGGCTCGGGTGCGCAGCCTTGGCGAACGACAGCAGGGTCGGTTCGCGCAGGTAGTTCACCGCGTAGTCTTCGATGCGCAGGTCGTCGTAGGTCAGGCCGGTGCGCAGCAGTTTGGTCAGGCCGAGGAAGGAGTTCTGGTCGTACTCGATGTGGCCGCCATCGGCTTGATCGGTGACCACGAACTCTTCGTAGCCAAGGAAGGTGAAGTGGTTGCCCACCAGCCATTCCAGGAAGCTTTTGATTTCGTTCTTTTCTTCGGCATCGACGGCGAACGCGCTGTTGTCGAGTTTGGTGAGGATTTCCTGCACCTTGGCTTTCATCGGCTCAAAATCGGCGACCGCAACGCGGACTTCACCGAGAACCTGTTCCAGCTCTTTGCTCAGCACATTCAGTTCGGCCGCGTTGGCGCAGCGGTCGATTTCCAGGTACATCAACGACTCTTGCAGAATGCCGTCGCCCTGGGTGCCTTTCGGCAGGATTTCCAGCAACTCGCCCTTGCTGCCACGACGCACGCTGAGCACGGTGGTTTGCAGGGTGTGGATGCTGTAGCCGCGACGGTTCAGTTCGGTACGAACAGAGTCGACGAGGAATGGCAGGTCGTGGTGCAGGACTTCGACCGCGGTGTGGGTCGACTGCCAGCCATGACGCTCGTAATCGGGGTTGTAAACGCGCACTTGCGGTTGCGCGTGATCGAAGCGCTCAAGCAGGCGCCACGCAGAGAGAGTACAGCC
>NZ_JBIVJB010000112.1:0-8051 GCF_044750025.1 Pseudomonas sp. NPDC088885
CAGAAAGGGCAGGAGCGCCGCGCAGGATCAACATCTTCGGGACAGCCTCGGGAAGGGGTGTGCTTTGAGGCCGTGCATTCTAGCCTAAACCGCCCTCAACATCACCCGAAACGCTACGCACGGTTGCACTCGGGTATCAATCTGTGTTTCCGACTCCGGAGTCAGGTAAATCGGCGGTTTGAGAGCTGCTTATTTTTACTGTAACAAAAACCCGCGAAGCCCCGTTCCTGCTGGGTTTCGTGCGATTTTGTGACGGCCAGCAGAGTCATCCTGCACTGTCGAGATATGGCGCCAGTGGCCGTTTGCGTATACTGCGCACATGTTTTTCCCAACGGCTTTGCGTCCGCGGTACGCCAAATGGCTGATCGCAACCGGACTCTTCCTGATGCTCAGTGGCTGTGTTGATAAACCCAACACGCTGGAGCGCATAAAGGAGGATGGTGTGCTGCGCGTGATTACACGCAACAGCCCCGCCACCTACTTTCAGGATCGCAGCGGTGAAACCGGCTTCGAATACGAGCTGGTGAAGCGCTTCGCCGACGATTTGGGGGTCGAGCTGAAGATCGAGACCGCCGACAACCTCGACGATCTTTTCAATCAGATCGGCAAACCCAACGGCCCGGTACTCGCCGCCGCCGGTCTGGTCAGCAGCGAGCATCGCAAGCAACAGGTGCGTTTCTCCCACTCTTATTTAGAAGTCACCCCGCAGATCATTTATCGCAACGGCCAGTCGCGCCCTACCGACGCCGGCGATCTGGTCGGCAAGAAGATCATGGTGCTCAAGGGCAGCACCCACGCCGAGCAACTGGCGGAGCTGAAAAAGAAATTCCCCGGCATTGAATACGAAGAATCCGACGCGGTTGAAGTGGTCGATCTGCTGCGCATGGTCGATGAAGGCCAGATCGACCTGACCCTCGTCGATTCCAACGAAGTGGCGATGAACCAGGTGTACTTCACCAACATCCGCGTCGCCTTCGACCTTGGCGATGCCAGCAACCAGAGCTGGGCCGTGGCCCCGGGCGAAGACAACAGCCTGCTCAACGAGATCAACGCGTATCTGGACAAGGTGCAAAAGAATGGCACCCTGCAACGCCTGAAAGATCGCTACTACGGCCACGTTGACGTACTCGGTTACATGGGCGCGACCACCTTCGCCCAGCACTTGCAGCAGCGCTTGCCAAAGTACGAACAGCACTTCAAGAATTACGCGAAGAAAGAGAAAGTCGACTGGCGTCTGCTGGCGGCGATCGGTTATCAGGAATCGCTGTGGCAACCGACGGTCACCTCGAAAACCGGTGTGCGCGGGCTGATGATGCTGACGCAGAACACCGCGCAGGCGATGGGCGTGTCGAACCGACTTGATCCGAAACAGAGCATCATGGGCGGCGCCAAGTACCTGGCTTATATGAAGGATCAGCTCGACGATTCGATCAAGGAACCGGATCGCACGTGGTTCGCCCTCGCGGCGTACAACGTCGGCAGCGGCCACCTCGATGACGCGCGCAAACTGACCGCCAAAGAAGGTTTGAATCCGGACAAGTGGCTGGACGTGAAGAAGATCCTGCCGCGTCTGGCGCAGAAACAGTGGTACAGCAAAACCCGTTACGGCTATGCCCGGGGCGGCGAACCGGTGCATTTTGTGGCGAACATTCGTCGTTATTACGACATTCTGACCTGGGTGACGCAGCCGCAGCTTGAGGGTGATCAAGTGGCTGAGGGCAATCTGCATGTGCCTGGCATCGACAAGTCAAAACCCGCTCAAGAACCTGCCCCGCTTTAAAAGCAAAAGATCGCAGCCTTCGGCAGCTCCTACAGGGTTATGTGTACACCTGTAGGAGCTGCCGAAGGCTGCGATCTTTTGATCTTAGCCCTTGAGCGCAGCAGCCAGTATCAGCGCTTTCATCTCGGACACAGCGGACTTGAAGCCGACGAACAACGCATGCGCCACCAGCGCATGGCCGATGTTCAGCTCGTTGATCCCTTTGATCGCCGCCACCGCCTCAACGTTGTGGTAATGCAGGCCATGGCCGGCATTGACGATTAAACCCTGCGCCAAACCAAACGCCACGCCATCCGCAACGCGCTGCAGTTCTTCAGCCACTTCCGTCGGGGTTTCAGCATCGGCATAACGCCCGGTGTGCAGTTCGATCGCCGGTGCGCCAACGCGCTTCGACGCTGCAATCTGCCGCTCATCAGCATCGATGAACAGCGACACTTCGCTGCCGATCTTCGACAGACGCTCAACCGCAGCCTTGATCCGTTCTTCCTGCCCCGCGACATCCAGACCGCCCTCGGTGGTCAGTTCCTGACGGGTTTCCGGCACCAGGCAGATGTGCGCCGGACGAATGCGCTCAGCGAACGCCATCATTTCTTCGGTGATGCCCATTTCGAAGTTCATGCGGGTTTGCAGCACATCCTTGAGCAGCAGTACGTCGCGCTCCTGAATGTGCCGGCGGTCTTCTCGCAGGTGAACAGTGATGCCATCAGCGCCCGCCTCTTCCGCGTCCAACGCAGCCTTGACCGGATCCGGATAGCGCGTACCACGGGCCTGACGCAGGGTGGCGACGTGGTCGATGTTCACGCCAAGAAGAATGCGATTGCTGGTGGTCACGGGTGCGCGCTCCTGAAGAAAAAGATTCGGCGCACAGCATACACGGTGAAGGGTCTGTTTACGTCTGGGCGCGGCGGCAACGGGATGCTGGCTGAGTGCAGGGCAAGGCGCGAGGAACGAAGTTTGGTTGCGCCAAATGAGTTCCGAGCAACGCGGCCCTGCGCGCAGCCAGCGCCCGTTGCGCCGCGTCCAGACGTAAACAGACCCTTAGGGCTTGCGAAACAGCTCGCGACTAACGAGAGGACGGCCGCCCAAGTGGACGGCGAGGGCTTGGCGCATCAGGCGCTTGGCTGCGGAGAGTGCGCCCGGTGCAGTCCAGTCGGCTTCGGCCATGGCGAGTAATTCGACGCCGTTGAACAGGCCGGGTTGCAGCAGAAAAACGCGCTCCAGGCCGGCATCCACTTGCAGGCGATAGAGGCCGTCTTCGGCTATCGATTCGCCGTGGATATCGGTGTTCAGCGAGAAGCCATAACCGAGATCATCCAGCAAACGCCATTCGAAGGAACGCAGCAGCGGCTCCAGCGGCCGACCTTCGGCCAATGCCAGCAAGGTCGCGGCGTAGTGATCGAATACACCGGGGTGTGGATCCTCAGCAGGGAGCAAACGGATCAGCAGTTCATTGAGATAGAGTCCGCTGAACAGCGCCTCACCATTGAGCCACGCCGAAGTGCCGGCACTTTCCATGCGCCCGACATTCTTCAGCTCGCCCTTGCCGCGAAACTCGACTTCCAGCGACACGAACGGCCGGGCCAACGTCCCGGCCTTGCCCCGCGCACTGCGCAACACCGCCCGCAGCCGACCTTGCGGCGTGAGGAAATCCACCAAGGCACTGGTTTCGCGATAGGCGCGAGAGTGCAGGACGTAGGCGGGTTGGGCGGGAGGTGGGGTTTGCGACATTGAGTTCTCGATGAAGAAACGCAGTTTTACACACAACCTAAAACCACTGTGGGAGCGAGCCTGCTCGCGAAGGCGGAGTGACAATCAACATCAAGGCTGAATGTTACATCCTCTTCGCGAGCAGGCTCGCTCCCACAGTGGGTATCGGTGGTCTCTGGTTCGGTGATTACAGGTCGCCGTAACCCAGCGAACGCAATGCACGCTCGTCGTCGGACCAGCCGCCCTTCACCTTGACCCACAGGTTGAGCATGATCTTGGAGTCGAACAGCAGCTCCATGTCCTTGCGCGCTTCGGTGCCGATGCGTTTGATGCGCTCGCCCTTGTCGCCGATGATGATCTTCTTCTGGCCATCACGCTCGACGAGGATCAAGGCGTGAATGTGCAGGGTCTTGCCCTGCTGCTTGAATTCTTCGATCTCGACGGTGATCTGGTACGGCAGCTCGGCGCCCATCTGGCGCATGATTTTCTCGCGCACCAGTTCGGCGGCAAGGAAACGGCTGCTGCGGTCGGTGATCTGGTCTTCCGGGAAGAAGTGATCATTTTCCGGCAGGTGGTTGGCAATCACCTTTTCCAGCGCTTCAAGGTTGTGCCCGTGTTGCGCCGAAATCGGAATGATCTGCGCGTTCGGCAGCTGTTCCTGCAACCACGACAAGTGCGGCATCAGCTCGGCCTTGTCTTCGATGCGATCGGTCTTGTTCAGTGCGACGATCAGCGGGCCGGTCACGTACTGCACGCGCTCCAGAACCATCTGGTCTTCGTCGGTCCACTTGGTGCGATCGACCACGAAGATCACCACGTCGACGTCTTTCAACGCCGCCGAAGCGGTCTTGTTCATGTAGCGGTTCAACGCCTTTTCGCCACCCTTGTGCATGCCCGGGGTGTCGACGTAGATCGCTTGCACGTCACCCTCGGTCTTGATCCCGAGCATGTTGTGGCGAGTGGTCTGCGGCTTGCGCGAGGTGATCGCGAGCTTCTGGCCCAGGATGTGGTTCAGCCGCGTGGACTTGCCCACGTTGGGACGGCCGACGATGGCAACATAGCCACAGCGAGTTGCGTTTGTATCAGTCATTGCCATTCTCCACGCCCAGGGCAATCAGTGCTGCGGCGGCCGCTACCTGTTCGGCAATACGACGACTCACACCCTGACCTCGGCTTTTTTCATTCAGTAAGACAACTTCGCACTCGACGAAGAAGGTTCGGCAGTGCGGCTCGCCCTGGATATCCACCACTTCGTAGCGTGGCAAATCGCAACCGCGCGATTGCAGGTGTTCCTGCAGGCGGGTTTTCGGATCCTTGTTGGTGTCGACCAGGGTCAGACCTTCGAACTCGCCAGCGAGCCAGGCCAGGACGCGTTCGCGCGCCATGTCCATGCCGGCATCGAGGTAGATCGCGCCGATCAGGGCTTCGAGGGCATCGGCCAGAATCGATTCGCGACGGAAACCGCCACTCTTCAGTTCACCCGAACCCAGACGCAAATAATCACCAAGGTCGAAACCGCGCGCCAGTACGGCCAGCGTCTCACCTTTTACCAAACGTGCGCGCAAACGCGACAATTGGCCTTCGCGGGCCAGCGGGAAGCGATCGAACAGCGCCTCGCCAGCGACGAAGTTGAGGATGGCATCGCCGAGGAATTCCAGGCGTTCGTTGTTGCGCCCGGCAAAACTGCGGTGCGTGAGGGCCAGCAGCATCAGCTCCTGATCCTTGAAGGTGTAACCGAGCTGTCGCTCGAGACGGCTTAATGAGGCGCTCACGGTTTACCCACGCTGTGTTCAAAGCTGGATTCCACCGCCATCGCCGGGGTACGGCGCGGGCCTGGGACAATTAACGCTGTGTTCAAAAATTACATCCTGAATATCGTTGGCTTCATGCCCCGGAGCCGATTGTGTCGACGCCAGAAATGCATTCGGCGCTGTGTTCAACAGCGCCGTGTGTGATTACTTGATCAGGCCAACCCGCGAGAAATTCGGCAGGTGACTGAGTTTCGGTTCCGGCCAGCTCATCCAGACCGCGAAGGCCTTGCCGACGATATTCTGGTCGGGAACCATGCCCAGCAGATCCTTGGGAATCTTTGGATCATCCCAGTAGCGACTGTCGTTCGAGTTGTCGCGGTTGTCGCCCATCATGAAGTAGTGCCCGGCAGGCACTGTCCACGAACGATCCGGGGTGGCGCGGTAGCGGCTCATTTCCTTGCGGATCAGGTGCTCGGCAGCGCCGAGTTTTTCCTTATAGAGCTCTGCACTGCCCAGGGTGCCCGGCTCGGAGCCGATCATCTGCTCGGCAATCGACTCGCCGTTGACGAACAGATGCTTGTCAGCGGTGTAGCGAATCGTGTCGCCCGGCAGGCCGACTACACGCTTGATGTAGTTGACGTTCGGGTCACTCGGGTAGCGGAACACCATGACATCGCCACGCTGTGGGTCACCGACTTCGATGATTTTCTTGTCGATCACCGGCAGGCGGATCCCGTAAGAAAACTTGTTCACCAGAATGAAGTCGCCGACGTCCAGGGTTGGCTTCATCGAACCGGACGGGATCTGGAACGGTTCCACGAGGAACGAACGCAGCACCAGCACGATGAACAACACCGGAAAGAACGACTTGCCGTATTCAACCAGCAGCGGCTCTTTGTTGAGTTTCTCGACCACCACGACATCTGGCTGACCGACACTGCCCTGATAAGAGGCAATGGCGGCACGCCGACGCGGTGCAAGGATCAACAGATCAAGCAACGCCAACAGGCCGCAGACGAACACGGCGATGACCAGCAACAGCGGGAAATTTAGTGACATAGGACCTAACTATCCAACCTGAGCACTGCAAGGAAGGCTTCTTGTGGAATTTCCACGTTGCCGACCTGCTTCATGCGTTTTTTACCGGCCTTCTGCTTTTCAAGCAGTTTTTTCTTACGGCTAACGTCACCGCCGTAGCACTTGGCCAATACGTTCTTTCTGAGCGCCTTGACGGTTGTCCGTGCCACGATCTGACCGCCAATAGCGGCCTGGATCGCCACGTCGAACATCTGACGAGGAATCAGTTCTTTCATCTTTTCGGTCAACTGGCGACCTTTGTAGTGCGAGTTGTCACGGTGCACGATCAGCGCCAGAGCGTCGACCTTGTCGCCGTTGATCAGCACGTCCAGTTTCACCAGATTAGCCGATTGGTAACGATCGAAATGGTAATCCAGCGAAGCATAGCCGCGGCTGGTGGATTTGAGACGGTCGAAGAAGTCGAGTACCACTTCGTTCATCGGCAAGTCGTAAGTGACCTGCACCTGATTGCCGAGGAACAGCATGTCGACTTGAACGCCACGCTTCTCGATGCACAGGGTGATGACGTTACCCAAGTGCTCCTGCGGCACCAGGATATTGGCGCGCACGATCGGCTCACGCATGTCTTCGATCGACGACACATCCGGTAGCTTGGATGGGTTGTCGACGTAAATTGTTTCACCGGTCTTCAAAACCAGTTCGAAAATTACCGTTGGCGCGGTGGTGATCAGGTCCAGGTCGTACTCGCGCTCGAGGCGCTCCTGGATGATTTCCATGTGCAGCATGCCGAGGAAGCCGCAACGGAAGCCGAAGCCCAGTGCGTCGGAGCTTTCCGGGGTGTATTGCAGCGACGAGTCGTTGAGGGTCAGCTTCTGCAGCGCTTCGCGGAAATCTTCGAAGTCATCGGAGCTGACCGGGAACAGACCGGCGTAAACCTGCGGCTGGATGCGTTTGAAGCCGGGTAGCACTTCAACGTCCGGGGTCGAGTTCAGGGTCAGGGTGTCACCGACCGGTGCACCGTGAATGTCCTTGATGCTGGCGATGATGAAGCCCACTTCGCCGGCCTTCAGGTCAGCAGTAGCGGTGTGCTTCGGGTTGAACACGCCAACGCTGTCGACCAGATGGATCTTGCCGGTGGACTTGACGAGGATCTTGTCGCCCTTCTTCACGCGGCCATGACGCACACGCACCAGGGAGACAACGCCCAGGTAGTTATCGAACCAGGAGTCGATGATCAACGCTTGCAGCGGATCTTCGATGTTGCCGGTCGGCGCAGGAATGGTGTGCACCAGACGCTCGAGCACTTCGTCGACACCCAGGCCGGTTTTGGCGCTGCAGGTGACGGCGTCGGTGGCATCGATGCCGATGATCTTCTCGATTTCGTCTTTGACGCGATCAGGATCAGCCTGTGGCAGGTCGATCTTGTTCAATACCGGCATGACCTCAAGGCCCTGCTCGATGGCGGTGTAGCAGTTGGCCACGGACTGGGCTTCAACGCCTTGACCGGCGTCGACCACCAGCAGTGCACCTTCACACGCGGCCAGGGAACGGCTGACTTCGTAGGTGAAGTCGACGTGGCCCGGGGTGTCAATGAAGTTCAGCTGGTACTTGATACCGTCTTTGGCGGTGTAGTACAGGGTGACGCTGTGGGCCTTGATGGTGATCCCGCGTTCACGTTCCAGATCCATGGAATCCAGTACCTGGGCTTCCATTTCACGCTCGGCCAGGCCGCCGCACATCTGGATGAAGCGATCGGCCAGCGTCGACTTGCCATG
>NZ_JBIVJB010000112.1:8060-13300 GCF_044750025.1 Pseudomonas sp. NPDC088885
TAGAAATTGCGTATATGACTCAAATAACTCACGGATCAACACTCAAAAAGGCTGCAGGCATAGCCCGCCGAAAAATAGCCGGGAATTGTACCTGATACACGGCGCAAGCGTCACGTTCACCTGTCACCCGGATTGCATGCAAAAACGCCCCGGTCTGTCGACCGAGGCGTTTTCGAGGTTAAAACACTGGCAAAACCGGCGGCATCAACCCGCCCGTCTCAGCAGCCAGACACCGAGCAGCGCACACACACCGGCCGGCACCAGCACCGCAAACAGCGGCGAGAAACCGAACACCAGGCTCGAAGGGCCGAGCAAATCCTGGACGATGCGGAAGGTGAAGCCGACCAGCACACCGGTGAACACACGCTGACCGAGGGTCACGGAACGCAGCGGGCCGAAGATGAACGAGATCGCCATCAACACCAACGCAGCAGTCACCAGCGGCTGCAACACCTTGACCCAAAACGCCAGCCAATAACGGCCGTTGCTCAGGCCTTGTTCAGACAGATAGTGGATGTAACCCCACAGACCGCTGATCGACAGCGATTCCGGCGCCATCACCACCGTGCTGAGCAACTGCGGGCTCAGGGACACGTCCCAGCGCTCGGCAGGCACATTGACCACTTCGGTTCTGCGCTCATGGAAAACCGTGGTGGTGACATCGCTAAGCTGCCAGTGATCTTTGTCGAATTCGGCTTTTTTGGCGAAGCTCGAACTCAGCAGATGACGTTCTTTGTCAAAGTGATAACGCGTCACGCCGTACAGCAAACCGTTGGGTTGAACGGCGTTGATGTGGATGAACTCTTCACCCTGACGGTGCCACATACCGTGCTTGGCACTTTGCGCATCGCCGCTGCCTTGGGCCAGCGAGCGGTTGGCTTGAGCCATGCTTTCGGTGGCCGGTGCGACGTATTCGCCGATCAGCAAACCGGCCAGCATCAGTACCAGCATTGGTTTCATCACCGCCCAGACAATTCGTCCGATTGAAACGCCAGCGGCGCGCATCACGGTCAGTTCGCTGCTGCTGGCCAAACTGCCCAGACCAATCAGGCAGCCGATCAATGCGGCCATTGGCAGCATTTCGTAGAGACGGCGCGGCGCGGTGAGCATCACGAAGCTCAGCACATCCATCAGCGTGTAGGTGTCGCTGACGTCGCTCATTTCATCGATAAAAGCGAACAACGTCGCCAGACCCAGAATGATCGCCAGCACGGCGATGATCGCCATGAACACGCTGCTGCCGATGTAGCGGTCGAGTTTAACCACGGGCCACCTCCAGCGCAGCGCTGCGACGGCTGGCCATCTTCAGGCGCAAAGGCTCCCAATAAAGCAGGCCGAGACCGATAAACAGGAAGATCGCGTGCACCCACCACAACCCGAGGGTCGGCGGAATCTTGCCTTTTTCGAGGGCGCCACGGGCGGCAATCAGGATGGTCAGGTAAGCCATATAAAGAAGAATCGCCGGCAGCAGCTTGAGGAAACGCCCTTGACGCGGATTGACCCGCGACAGCGGCACCGCCATCAGGGTCACGATAAACACCAGCAGCGGCAGGGAAAGACGCCATTGCAGTTCGGTTTTGGAGCGGATGTCATCACTTCCAAGCAAGGCTGAGGTCGGCATGGCGTCACGGTCGGTGACTTCTTCACTGACTTCAGGCTTGGGCAGCTGCACACCGTAGGTCTCGTAATGCACCGCACGATAATCCGCCTGACCCGGGCTGCCGTCATAGCGGTAACCGTTTTTGAGGATCAGGTAGCGGGTGCCGTCCTTGCGGCTCTCTTGGAGACCTGACTCGGCCACCAGAATGGAAATCCCGCGATCCTTTTTGTCGGCGCCGAGGTTCTTTTGCGAAATGAATACGCCGCCCAGATTGATCCGGTCGTCGGTCAGGGTTTCGGTGTACGTCACCCGCGTACCGTCGCGCAGCGCCTGGAAGCGACCCGGTTCGAGGGTATCGAATTCGGTCAGCGCATCCTGCTTGTTCAGCAGCAACTGAAACTGGTTGGCGCCTTGCGGGGCCAAGCCCAGGCTCAGCCATGCCACCACCAACGCCACCAGGGTCGCCGGAAACAGGGTCATGCGAAACAGCTTCTGCTGGCTCATGCCGGTGGCCGAGAGCACGGTCATTTCGCTTTCGAGGTACAGGCGACCGTAAGCCAGCAGGATCCCGAGGAACAGGCCCAGCGGCAGAATCAGTTGCAAGAACCCCGGCAGACGAAAGCCCATGATCAGGAACAACGAGCCCGGATCGAGCTGGCCGGCAGCGGCCTGAGCCAGATATTTGATGAAGCGACCGCTCATGATGATGACCAGCAGCACGGCACTCACGGCGCTGAGGGTCAGCAGGACTTCGCGGGACAGATAACGGAAGACGATCAAACCAGACACTCCAGGGTTGTCAGGCTAAGGCGGCCAAACAAGCAAACACACCGACCGGCCCGCAACGCAGAGCCGTCGGAAAAAGATGCGGCATTATCCTGTGATTGGGGGCGCCTGTCACTGCGCACACTCATCCATGTCTGTAATCCGTTGCAGATCGTACAACCGAGGGTTGTCAGGCGCGGGGAGCGAGGTTCAAACTGCGGCCCTTGTCGCAGGCTTTGGCCTGCGCCTCTTCTATTTATAAGCAGGCGACTGCGGACACCGTCGAACGCCTGCGTGTTGACCATTCATTCAGGGATCCGGACATGGAACTGGTTGTAAAAAGCGTTAGCCCAGAAACGTTGAAAACCGCCACCCTGGTGGTTGCCGTCGGTGAAGGCCGCAAACTCGGCGCCGCCGCCAGACAGGTCGACGAGCTGAGCGGTGGCGCGATCAGCGCCGTCCTCAAGCGTGGCGATCTGGACGGCAAAGTCGGTCAAAGCCTGCTGCTGCACAGCCTGCCGAACCTCAAAGCCGAGCGCGTGCTGCTGGTTGGCGTAGGTAAAGACGAAGAACTGGGCGACCGTCCGTTCCGCAAAATCGTTGCCGGCATCCTTAATACTCTCAAAGGCCTGAACGGCAGCGACGCCGTACTGGCGCTGGATGAAGTCATTGTCAAAAACCGCGACAGCTACGGCAAAACCCGTCTGCTGGCGGAAACCCTGGTGGACGGCGAATACACTTTCGACCAGTTCAAAAGCCAGAAAGCCGAACCGCGCGCACTGAAAAAAATCACCCTGTTGACCATCAAGGCTGCCCAGGCTGAAGTGCAGCGCGCCGTGAATCACGCCACCGCGATCGCCAACGGCATGGCCTTCACCCGTGATCTGGGCAACCTGCCACCGAACATCTGCCACCCGACCTTCCTTGGCGAACAAGCCAAAAACCTGGGCAAAGAATTCAAGGATCTGAAAGTCGAAGTCCTCGACGAGAAGAAGATCAAATCTTTGGGCATGGGTTCGTTCTACGCCGTCGGCCAAGGCAGCGAGCAACCGCCACGTCTGATCGTCATGCAATACAACGGCGGCAAGAAATCCGAGAAGCCGTACGCACTGGTCGGCAAAGGCATCACCTTCGACACCGGCGGCATCAGCCTGAAGCCGGGCGCCGGCATGGACGAAATGAAGTACGACATGGGCGGCGCTGCCTCGGTGTTCGGTACCCTGCGCGCCGTGCTTGAGCTGAAACTGCCGATCAACCTGGTGTGCATCCTCGCTTGCGCGGAAAACATGCCGAGCGGCAACGCGACCCGTCCAGGCGACATCGTCACCACCATGAGCGGCCAGACCGTGGAAATCCTCAACACCGACGCCGAAGGCCGACTGGTGCTGTGCGATGCGCTGACCTACTCCGAGCGCTTCAAGCCACAAGCGGTGATCGACATCGCCACCCTGACCGGCGCTTGCGTCGTCGCACTGGGTGCGCACACCTCGGGTCTGCTGGGCAACAACGACGAACTGATCGGCCAACTGCTCAGCGCCGGCCAGGCTGCTGACGACCGCGCCTGGCAACTGCCGCTGTTCGACGAGTACCAGGAGCAACTGGACAGCCCGTTCGCCGACATCGCCAACATTGGCGGCCCGAAAGCCGGCACCATCACCGCCGCGTGCTTCCTGTCGCGCTTCACCAAGAACCTCAACTGGGCGCACCTGGACATCGCGGGCACCGCATGGACCAGTGGCGGCAAGGACAAGGGCGCCACTGGCCGTCCGGTGCCATTGCTGACCCAGTACCTGCTGGATCGCGCCAAAGCCTGAACCCGCTGATGGGCGGCGGCGTCACTCTCGGGTGACGCCGCTTGCCGCTCTGGAACCGCAATGACCAAAGTCGATTTTTACATTCTGCCCAGCGCCGACCCTTCGGCTCGCCTGGACTTCGCCTGCAAGCTCACCGAGAAAGCCTGGCGCATGGGTCACCGCATCTATCTGCATTGCAGCGATGCCGCCCAGCGTGACGATCTCGATGCGCGTCTGTGGGCGTTCAAGGGCGAAAGCTTCGTGCCGCATGGCCCTGCCGACAGCGAACCGGACGGTTTGATCGTGCTGGGTGTGGGTGATGACTGCGGTCAGCATCAGGATTTGCTGGTCAACCTCGACCTGAAAGTCCCGGCCTTCGCCAACAAGTTCGCCCGGGTGGCGGAAGTGGTGGTCGAAGACCCGACGATTCGTGCCGCGGCGCGGGAGAGTTTTCGCTTCTACCGCGAACAGGGCTATCCTCTGCAAGATCACCGTTTACAGCGACTCTGAGCATTCCAATGGACACTCCGAAACCGCAGCAAAAGCCGACACACCTGCTCGACGATCTCGAATCGATCCGTCAGTTGCTCGGCGACGACAACCTGCAACCACCGCTGTTGACCGATACGGTCGATGAAGGTGAACAGGAACAAATTCCGATGTTGTTCGAAGCGGTTGGCAATGAACTGCAAGCCGTCGAACCGCAACCTGCGCCAACGCCGGCGCCGGCCGCGCAACCTGCGACACCGGTGAATAAAGGCCCGGACGCCCTGCTCCACCTCGACAGCGAACTGCGCGCCGCCGCGCAATTGATCATGCAAGACGTGATCGACGACTTCGCGCCGCACATCGAAACCGAAATCAAACGGCGCCTCGATGCGCGGATGGAAAGGCTGCTCAGCCAATACGAATAAAGCCCCCCGCGCCTCCTGTGGCGAGGGGATTTATCCCCGTTGGGCTGCGCAGCGGCCCCAGCATTTGATGCTCAACGCATATTTACGGGAATGACGACTGCTTCGCAGCCGAACGGGGATAAATCCCCTCGCCACAAAGGCCCACTCCAACATTAGTGCCTACCCCCC
>NZ_JBIVJB010000113.1:0-1797 GCF_044750025.1 Pseudomonas sp. NPDC088885
CAAAGCCTCTGATCGAAAACCGCTGGTCGGGGCATCACGTGGCGACTATTATGCGCGCCTTCGAAGTCAGCCTAAACAAGGCGCAAACCCATGCTAGTACTGGGATTAGAAACCTCCTGCGACGAAACCGGCGTCGCATTATATGACAGTGAGCGCGGTCTGCTGGCCGACGCGCTGTTCAGCCAGATCGACCTGCACCGCGCCTATGGCGGTGTGGTGCCGGAGCTCGCCTCGCGTGACCACGTCAAACGCATGCTGCCCTTGATTCGTCAGGTGTTGGCCGAAGCGGACTGTGTGCCCACCGAGATCGACGCGATCGCCTATACCGCGGGCCCTGGCCTGGTTGGCGCGTTGCTGGTCGGCGCTTCCTGCGCTCAGGCGCTGGCGTTTGCCTGGGGCATTCCGGCGCTCGGCGTGCACCACATGGAAGGGCATTTGCTCGCACCGATGCTGGAGCCAAAACCGCCGGAATTCCCGTTCGTCGCTTTGTTGGTCTCGGGCGGTCATACGCAGCTGGTTCAGGTCGATGGCATCGGCCAATACACCTTGCTCGGCGAGACGCTCGACGACGCTGCCGGCGAAGCATTCGACAAAACCGCGAAAATGATGGGCCTGAATTATCCGGGCGGGCCGGAAATCGCCAAGTTGGCGGAGAAGGGCGTTGCAGGACGTTTTACCTTTCCGCGTCCGATGTGCGATCGCCCGGGCCTGCAATTCAGCTTCAGCGGTCTGAAAACCTCCGCGCTCAACGCCTGGCAGCAGTGCGTCAGCGCCGGGGACGACAACGAGCAAGCCCGTTGCGACATCGCGCTGGCGTTCCAGCAGGCCGTGGTGGAGACTTTGACCATCAAGTGCAAGCGCGCCCTGAAACAGGCGGGCATGAAGCGTCTGGTGATCGCTGGCGGCGTCAGCGCCAACAAGGCTTTGCGCGTTTCGCTGGAGAAAATGCTCGGCGACATGAAGGGTGATGTGTTTTATGCGCGTCCGGAGTTCTGCACCGATAACGGCGCGATGATCGCCTTTGCCGGTTGTCAGCGTTTGCAGGCTGGTCAGCAGGAAAGTCTGGCGATCAGCGTGCAGGCGCGTTGGCCGATGGAGCAGTTGTCGCCGCTTTGATGAGCGGCGCTCATGGACGGTATTTAAAAATGCCGTTCGCGCCCGGCAAACAGGTCGCGTAGATTGCCGCGGTGGCGCCAGACGATCAGCAGTGTCAGCGCGCTCATCGGCAGCAGCGCCTCCGGTTCTTGCCAGGCCAGCAGTGGCAGGGTCAGCGGCGTGGCGATCAGCGCCGCCAGCGAGCTGGTGCGGGTCAGGTAGAACGTCAGCAGCCAGGCACACACGGCCAGCAGCGCGGCGGGCGGATACAGGCCCAGCAGCATGCCGGCGGCGGTGGCGACACCTTTGCCACCACGGAAGCGGAAATACAGCGGGAACAGGTGACCGATCACGGCACACACGCCGATCCACGCCTGCTCCTGCAGCGAAAGGCCGACAGCCGAGGCAATCAGCACCGGCACCAGGCCTTTGCACAGATCACCCAGCAGGGTCAGGATCGCCAGTTTGCGACCGACCAGGCGGAGCATGTTGGTGGCGCCGGCATTACCCGAGCCACTCATTCGCGGATCCGGATTTCCGGTCAGGCGGCTGAGCAAAATGGCGAAGGACAGCGAGCCGAGCAGGTAGGCGAGAGTCGCCAGTAACCAAAACATGCTAACTATACCGGGCGAGGACGACCTGATTCTAACGGCGCATTGCGCCCTTGTCGTGCAGCGGAGAGAAGTGCTTGGACAGAGTGTT
>NZ_JBIVJB010000113.1:1807-12742 GCF_044750025.1 Pseudomonas sp. NPDC088885
GGAAGTCGATACCGTGATCGGTGCCTACGACTGGGAGCGCGGCATCCGCCAGTGCCTGCGTCTTGATCTGAGCTTCGCCTGGGACAATCGCCCGGCCGCCGCCGGTGACGACCTGACCCTGGCGCTCGACTATGCCAGCGTTTCCACACGGATTCAGGCCTTCGCCGAGCAAGCGCAGTTTCAACTGGTCGAGACGTTCGCCGAGCGTCTGATCGAAGTGCTGATGAGTGAATTCAACATCACTTGGGTACGCCTGAAGCTGACCAAGCCTGGCGCGGTACCGGCGGCCAAGGGCGGCGTGGGTGTGGAGATCGAGCGCGGATGTCGCTGACTCAGGTCTACCTCGGGCTCGGTAGCAATATCGAGCGCGAAACTCATTTGCGTGCAGGTCTCGACGCGTTGGCGACGTTTCTGGTGGATATCCGCTGTTCGGCGGTGTTCGAGAGCCAGCCAGTCGGAATCAAAAGCGGGCCGTTCTTCAATTTTGTGGTGTCGGCGTTTACCGATCTGCCGTTGATTGAACTGGATCGTCGCTTGAAGTTTATTGAGGCGGATAACGGTCGATATGCCCCGGATCGCAAGGGCTTGCCGCTGGATATCGACGTGCTGTTGTACGGCGATCTGGCGGGCAATTTCGACGGTCTGGTGTTGCCGCGTGCGGAAATTCTGAAAAATGCTTTTGTGTTGTGGCCGTTGTCGCTGATTGCGCCGGATCGCGTGCATCCGGGTGTGGGAAAAAGCTTCGCGACATTGTGGGCAGAGGCGCAGATTGATCAGGTGCTGGCGCCGGTCGGGTTTGAGTGGCGCGGGCAGCAGCTCACGCCTTCGGATCTTTAAAAGCAAAAGATCGCAGCCTGCGGCACCTCCTACAGAGAAACGCGTATTCCCATGTAGGAGCTGCCGAAGGCTGCGATCTTTTGATCTTGCTTCAAGCGTTCTCTTTGTACACTTTCAATGCCTTAAGCCGCTCACGCTTCAGCGCCTCACCCAACTCCGGCCCCGTGAATCCCTTCTCCAGCAACGGCTGCACCGCAACCTCCCGTGCAACCTTCGCCGCACCGCGCAAATAATCCGCTTGTGGATAACTTCTCTGCTGCAGCCCCTTGCGGCCCCGGGCATCCATTTCGCACGCAGCGATAAATTCTTCAAACCGCTGCGGCCGGCGATACACGTCAAAACTCTGCAACAAGTCCAGCAACGTCGAAGCCTTCAGCTCCAGCGCCCGGTGCCCATGGGTGTGGTATTTGCCAACCAGCAAGGCCAATTCCTGGCAATCCTTCGGCGCTTTAAAGCGTTCGTTGACCGCTTTGATCAGCTTCAGCCCGGTGTGCTCATGGGCGATATGCCGTGGCCATTCCTCTTCCGGTGTCAGGCCTTTACCAAGATCGTGCAGCAGACAGGCCCAGCGTACGGTCAGCGGTTGTTTGTGCAGCGCTGATTGCTCCAGCACGCTGAGCGTGTGCAGGCCGGTGTCGATTTCTGGGTGATGCGCCTCCGGTTGCGGCACGCCGAACAGCGCATCCACTTCCGGCATCAAGACTTTCAGCGCGCCGCAATCACGAAGCACCTGAATGAATACCTGTGGCTGGTCTTCCATCAGCGCGCGGGAGATTTCTTTCCAACTGCGCTCAGCGGTCAGTGCCTCCAGTTCACCGGACTTACTGAGTTGACGCATCAACTCAAGCGTTTCCGGCGCAACGCTAAAACCGAGCCCGGCATAACGCGCCGCAAAGCGGGCTACACGCAGGACACGCAGGGGATCTTCGGCGAACGCCGGGGATACGTGACGCAGGATTCGCGCTTCAAGATCGCGCTGACCGTGGTATGGATCGGTCAGATTTTGCTGATCGTCTTCAGCGATGGCGTTGATGGTCAGGTCGCGGCGAATCAGGTCTTCTTCAAGCGTCACTTCGGGACTGGCGTGAAAGGTGAAGCCGCCATAACCGCGACCGCTTTTACGTTCGGTGCGGGCGAGGGCGTACTCCTCGCCGGTTTTCGGATGAAGAAACACCGGGAAATCCGCGCCGACCGGACGAAACCCCTGCGCGAGCATTTCCTCGGTCGTGGCGCCGACCACCACTCGATCGACATCTGTAACCGGCAACCCCAGCAGGCGATCACGAACCGCGCCGCCAACCTTGAAAATCTGCATAAAAAACCTCCGTTAGCCCGACAGGATAACCCTTGCGCCGGACTTTCGGAGGCCAGAACCGTTTCAAAGATGAATGACGGCGAGGTCGAGCCGGCCGTAATCGCCTTCGCTGTGTTCACTGCGCGGCGGCACGTGATGGGTTTTCATGATCTGGTCGCCCTGCAGCGTTTCCAGATGAATATCGAAGCCCCACAAACGGTGCAGGTGTTTGAGCACCTCTTCAGTGGAATCGCCGAGCGGTTTACGGTCGTGCTGCTGGTGCCGCAGGGTCAGTGAGCGGTCGCCACGTCGATCGATGCTGTAAATCTGCACGTTCGGTTCACGGTTGCCGAGGTTGTATTGCGCGGCCAGGGTTTCGCGGATGATTCGGTAACCGGGCTCGTCATGGATCGCCGGCACCAGCAAATCGTCCTTCTGATCGTCATCCATGATGCTGAACAGTTTCAGATCGCGGATCACCTTCGGTGACAAATATTGCAGGATGAAGCTCTCGTCCTTGAAGCTGCTCATGGCGAATTTGATGGTCGACAGCCAGTCGCTCCCGGCGATGTCCGGGAACCAGTGGCGATCCTCTTCGGTAGGTTCCTCACACATGCGCCGGATGTCGCGGTACATGGCGAAACCCAATGCATACGGGTTGATGCCGCTGTAGTAAGGGCTGTCGAAACCTGGCTGGAACACTACGCTGGTGTGTGAGGTGAGGAACTCCATCATGAAACCGTCGGTGACCAGGCCCTCGTCGTACAGGTCGTTCATCAGCGTGTAGTGCCAGAACGTTGCCCAGCCTTCGTTCATCACCTGTGTCTGGCGCTGTGGATAAAAGTACTGGGCAATCTTGCGCACGATACGCACGATCTCGCGCTGCCAAGGCTCGAGCAATGGTGCGTGTTTCTCGATGAAGTAAAGAATGTTTTCCTGCGGCTCGGCCGGGAAGCGTGCGTTGTCCTTGTCGCTGTATTTGTCCGCGCCTTTGGGAATGGTGCGCCACAGATCGTTGATCTGCTTCTGCATGTGTTCTTCGCGATCCTTTTGCCGCCGGCGTTCTTCTTCGGCGGAAATAGGGTAGGGGCGTTTGTAGCGGTCGACACCGTAATTCATCAGCGCGTGGCAGGAGTCGAGCAAGTCCTCCACCGCGTCGATGCCGTGGCGCTCCTCGCACTGCATGATGTACTGCTTGGCGAACACCAGATAATCGATGATCGAGCTAGCGTCAGTCCAGGTGCGGAACAGGTAATTGCCCTTGAAGAAACTGTTGTGGCCATAGCACGCGTGCGCCACCACGAGCGCCTGCATGCAAATGGTGTTTTCTTCCATCAGGTAGGCGATGCACGGATCCGAGTTGATCACGATCTCGTACGCCAGGCCCATCTGCCCGCGACTGTAGGATTTTTCGGTGCTGAGGAAGTGTTTGCCGTAAGACCAGTGGTGATAACCCAGCGGCATGCCCACCGAGGCATAGGCGTCCATCATCTGCTCGGCGGTGATCACTTCGATCTGGTTGGGGTAGGTGTCCAGCGCATAGCCGGCCGCGATACGGGCGATTTCGCGGTCGTAGGTCTGGATCAGCTCGAACGTCCATTCAGAGCCGGTGGAAATGGGTTGGCGCTTCTGCTCTTTGGCGGTCATGTCACTAACCTGCGCTGGAAGAGTTCACGGAAGACCGGATAGATATCCCCGGCCGAGACCAGTTGCTGCTGGGCAAAAGTGTCAGAAAAGGCGTCGGCGATGCGTTCGTACTCGTACCACAAAGCCTGATGTTCGCGCGGGGTGATCTCCACGTAAGTGTAGTACTGCACAAACGGCATGATCTGGTTGATCAGGATGTCGCGGCAGATCGGCGAGTCATCGTTCCAGTTATCACCGTCGGAGGCCTGCGCCGCGTAGATGTTCCATTCGTTGCTCGGATAACGCTCGGCCATGATCTCTTGCATCAGTTTCAATGCACTGGAAACGATGGTGCCGCCGGTTTCCCGTGAATAGAAAAACTCTTCTTCGTCGACTTCGCGCGCGCTGGTGTGGTGACGGATGAACACCACGTCGATCTTGTCGTAGTTCCGCTTGAGGAACAGGTACAACAGGATGAAAAAGCGTTTGGCGATGTCCTTGGTCGCCTGGGTCATGGAGCCGGACACGTCCATCAGGCAGAACATCACGGCTTTCGAGCTGGGATTTGGTTGCTTGATCAGCAGGTTGTATTTCAGGTCGAAGGTGTCGAGGAACGGTACGCGATGAATGCGCGCGCTGAGTTTCTCGATTTCTGCTTCGAGCTCCTGAATATCGCCAAAGTTATCTGGCTCTTCGCGTTTCAGCCGCTCGAGTTCTGCTTTGGCTTCGCGCAGTTTCGCCCGGCTACTGCCAGACAAAGCAATGCGCCGCGCGTGGGCCGAACGCAGGGTGCGGATGATGTTGATCCGGGACGGGTTGCCTTCGTTACTGATGCCGGCGCGCACGGTTTTGAAAGTGTCGGTGCCGCTCAGGTTGCGTTTGACCAGGTTCGGCAGTTCGAGATCTTCGAACATGAATTCGAGAAACTCTTCCTGAGTGATCTGGAAGACGAACTCGTCCATGCCCTCGCCGGAATTGCCGGCCTTGCCCGGCCCACGTCCGCCGCCACCGCCCGGTGGCCGGGCGATGTGCTCGCCGGCAGTGAACTCCTTGTTGCCAGGATGAACCACGGTCTGCTTGCCGCCGCGGCCATGGTGAAGCACCGGTTCGTCGATGTCGCGACCGGGAATGCTGATCTGTTCGCCGTGTTCCATATCGGTAATGGAACGCCGGCTGACCGCCTCTTCGACAGCCTTTTTGATGTGATCACGGTAACGCCGCAGGAAGCGCTGGCGGTTTACCGTGCTCTTGTTCTTGCCATTCAAACGTCGGTCGATCACATAACTCATAGGAAGCCCTCCGGGCAGCTTCAAGTTGTGAGCTTCAAGCTGCAAGTAAAAGCAGGTTCCCGGGCATCAGTGGGTTACGCGCTTTGTTCTTGCAGCTCGTAGCTAGAAGCTTGCAGCTGCTTCACTGCGACTTCCGTACCCGCAGGTACCATTCGGAAAGAAGCCGTACCTGTTTGTCGGTGTAGCCGCGTTCGACCATTCGAGTGACGAAGTCGTTGTGCTTTTGCTGATCCTCCTTGCTGGCCTTGGCGTTGAAGCTGATGACCGGCAGCAGATCCTCGGTGTTCGAGAACATTTTCTTCTCGATGACCACGCGCAGTTTTTCGTAGCTGAGCCAGGTCGGATTCTTGCCGTTGTTGTTGGCCCGGGCGCGCAGGACGAAGTTGACGATTTCGTTGCGGAAATCCTTCGGATTGCTGATGCCGGCCGGTTTTTCGATTTTCTCCAGTTCTTCGTTCAGGGCGACGCGGTTGAGGATCTCGCCGGTTTCCGGATCGCGGTATTCCTGATCCTGAATCCAGAAGTCTGCGTACAGCACGTAGCGGTCAAAAATGTTCTGGCCGTACTCGCTGTAAGACTCGAGGTAAGCGGTCTGGATTTCCTTGCCGATGAATTCGATATAACGCGGTGCCAGGTATTCTTTCAGGTAGCGCAGATAGCGTTCGCGGGTTTCGGCCTGGAATTGTTCCTGTTCGATCTGCTGTTCCAGCACGTAGAGCAAGTGCACCGGGTTGGCGGCGATTTCATGCGGATCGAAGTTGAAGACCTTGGAGAGGATCTTGAACGCAAAGCGGGTCGACAGACCGTTCATGCCCTCATCAACGCCTGCCGAGTCGCGGTATTCCTGAATCGACTTGGCTTTCGGATCGGTGTCTTTGAGGTTTTCACCGTCGTAGACGCGCATCTTCGAATAAATGTTGGAGTTTTCCGGCTCCTTGAGACGTGACAGCACAGTGAACTGCGCGAGCATTTTCAGGGTGTCAGGCGCGCAATGCGCTTTGGCCAGAGAACTGTTGAACAGCAGTTTGTCGTAGATCTTCACTTCGTCGCTGACGCGCAGGCAATACGGCACTTTGACGATGTAGATCCGGTCGATGAACGCTTCGTTGTTCTTGTTGTTGCGGAAGGTGTGCCACTCCGATTCGTTGGAGTGGGCAAGCAGGATCCCGGTGAACGGAATCGCGCCGAGGCCTTCGGTACTGTTGTAGTTGCCTTCCTGAGTCGCGGTCAACAACGGGTGCAGCACCTTGATCGGCGCCTTGAACATTTCGACGAATTCCATCAGGCCCTGGTTGGCCCGGCACAGCGCACCGGAGTAGCTGTAGGCGTCGGCGTCGTTCTGTGGGTATTCCTCGAGTTTGCGAATGTCGACTTTACCGACCAGCGCCGAGATGTCCTGGTTGTTCTCGTCACCCGGTTCGGTCTTGGCCACAGCGATCTGGTTGAGGATCGACGGGTACAGTTTGACCACGCGGAACTGGCTGATGTCGCCGCCGAATTCGGCCAGACGTTTGGTCGCCCAGGGCGACATGATGGTGTTCAGGTAGCGCCGTGGAATACCGAAGTCTTCTTCGAGGATCGCGCCATCTTCGGTGGCGTTGAACAGACCCAAAGGAGATTCGAATACCGGCGAGCCCTTGATCGCGTAGAAGGGCACTTTCTCGATCAGCTGTTTCAGCTTCTCGGCCAGGGAGGATTTACCGCCACCGACGGGGCCGAGCAGGTAAAGGATTTGTTTCTTCTCTTCCAGGCCTTGGGCGGCATGGCGGAAATACGAAACGATCTGGTCGATGCATTCTTCCATCCCGTGGAAGTCTTCAAAGGCCGGATAGCGACGGATCACCTTGTTGGAGAAGATGCGTGACAGCCTCGAATTGGTCGAGGTGTCGAGCAGTTCCGGTTCGCCGATGGCCAGCAATAGACGCTCGGCAGCGGAAACGTAGGCGCTACGGTCTTTCTTGCACAGCTCCAGGTACTCTTGCAGCGAGAGTTCTTCCTGGCGTGTGGACTCGAAGCGTTGTTGGAAGTGGCTAAAGATACTCATGACGTCACCTCGCTCGATACGTGGAGCCGACGCCGGATCACTCAGTCGATGCTGGCAAACAACCGTTTTGGCAGCTGTTTGTTTACCCCCCAGAACACTTCCACGATCGACAATCGCGAAAGTCACTCCCGATGACCCGTGCGCCGGTGTACCGGCTCTCCCCTGTTTTGGATGGCCTGGGCTTAAGGATAGTTGGGAATTCAGGAGGTAAAGGCGAGATACGTAATTAGTTGTGGCAAGACCGTTCGTCTGCCCGCGCAGGCCCACGGCAGCCGGGGCCTGCGCGTGACAAAAAAATTATTCGGCGATGCCTTGCGCGGTTTCCGCAGGATAAGTCGTACGCCACAACTCGAAGCCGCCGTCCATGCTGTAGACGTCGGAAAAGCCTTGGCTGATCAGGTAGGCCGCAGCGCCCTGGCTGGAATTGCCGTGATAGCAGACGACCACGGTCGGTGCATCGAGGTCAGCGCCTTGAATGAAGGCGTGCAGGGAATGATTGTCCAGATGCTTCGAGCCGCTGATGTGCAGGGCAGCGAAAGTCGCCGGATCACGGACGTCGACGACGACGGCACCTTGCTCACGCAGGGCCTGGGCCTGTTCCGGGGGGATTCGTTTGAATTCGCTCATGGCGGGTTCCTGTTGCTCGGCTGAAAGCGCAGTTTAACGCGGTGCGTTGACTGGCGAAGTTTCGGGGATAAGTGGTGCGACGGTTGGCGCGAGACCACCGTGCTCATCGCATTTGCAGGACAGGCGTTCGCCGCTGTCGACGTTCATCAGGGTCAGGCTGCCGCCCCAGACACAACCGGTGTCCAGTGCCGAGATGCCTGGCTCATGGATATTGCCTTCAAGGGCCGCCCAGTGACCAAAGATGATGCGCAGGCCTTTGGTCTTGCGCTCTTTGTGCTGAAACCACGGTTTGTAGCCGGGCGGGGCAGTGTCGAGGCCTTCCTTGCTCTTGAGGTCGAGCTTGCCCTCGGCGGTGCAGAAACGCATGCGCGTGAAGTAGTTGGAGATCACGCGCAGGCGAGTCACGCCTTTGAGGTCGTTGTCCCATTTCGCCGGATCGTTGCCGTACATGCCGTCGAGGTAGGCGGGGAACAGGTTGTCGTCGCGCAGCGCTGTTTCGACTTCGTCCGCGCACTTCAAGGCGCGGCGCAGTGACCATTGCGGTGGAATGCCGGCGTGTACCATGGCGACATCACGCATTTCGTCGTAATGCATCAGCTTCTGCTGACGCACCCACTCAAGCAGTTCGGCACAGTCCGGTGCGTCGAGAATCTCGCGCAAGGTGTCGGACTTCTTCAAACGCTCGATATTTTTGGCGGCCGCCAGCAGATGCAGATCGTGATTGCCCAACACGCAGACCAGCGACTCGCGCATGCCGTACAGAAAGCGCAGGGTCTCCAGCGACTGCGGGCCTCGGTTGACCAGATCGCCGACCAGCCATAGCCGATCGAGCGTCGGGTCGAACGCGACTTGCTTGAGCAGACACTTCAGCGGTTCGAGGCAGCCTTGCAGGTCGCCGACGGCATAGGTTGCCATCAGTGCAAGGCCCCGGGCACCGCCAGGCGGAAAGGTTTGATGATCGCATCGAAATGTTTGCCGTCGTCGGCGACCATTTCATAAGTGCCCTGCATGGTGCCGACCTTGGTGGTCATCACCGTGCCGCTGCTGTAAGTGTGGCTCTGTCCGGCATTGATCAGCGGTTGCTGACCCACCACGCCAGCGCCGCGGACTTCTTCGACATGGCCGTCACCGTCGGTGATCACCCAGTGCCGCGACAGCAGTTTGGCCGGGATCGCGCCATTGTTCTGCACGGTGATGGTGTAGGCGAAGGCGAAACGGTCGTGCTCGGGTTGCGATTGGTCTGCCAGATAGCGGGTGACGACGCTGACATCGACCTGGTAACGGGAATCGGACATGCAAGGGGCCTTAACGAAGCGGAACGCGGGGCGTAGCTGATGGGGAATCAGTCTAGGCAAGTATCGGGCAGTAAACCAGAGTGGCGTCCTGCCCGATAGCGTTCATCGTATGTCAGTCGGCGGCGGGGGAGGCCGGGACTTGTACTGCGAGCTGGTCGGCCAGGCGCACGAATGCGGCCAGATCCAATTGCTCCGGACGCAGGCTGCCATCAACGCCAGCGGCTTCGATCTCGGCATTGCTGAGCAATTGTTTGAGGGTGTTGCGCAGAGTCTTGCGACGCTGGTTGAAGGCTTCGCGCACAACGCGCTCCAGCAACTTGTGATCCTTGGCCGGGTGCGGCAGCACGGCGTGCGGCACCAGACGAACGATCGCCGAATCTACTTTTGGCGGCGGGTTGAACGCGCCCGGGCCAACGTTGAACAGATGTTCGACGCGGCAGTGGTACTGAACCATGATCGACAGACGACCCCAGTCACCGCCGCCAGGGCCTGCGGCCAGACGCTCGACCACTTCTTTCTGCAGCATGAAGTGCATGTCGCGAATGATGCCGGCGTTGTTCAACAGGTGAAAAATCAGCGGCGTCGAAATGTTGTACGGCAGGTTACCTACCACCCGCAGGCTGTTCGGCGCGGCGTTTAGCGTGTTGAAGTCGAACTTCAGCGCATCGCCCTGGTGCAGGTTGAAATTGCTCTTGCCGGCGAACTGCTGGTTGAGGATCGGGATCAGATCCTTGTCCAGTTCCACCACGTCGAGCTGCCCGCCGGAGTTGAGCAGGCCGGCGGTCAGTGCGCCTTGGCCCGGGCCAATTTCCAGCAGACGATCGTCAGGCTTGGCGCTGATGGAGCGCAGGATGCAATCGATAACGCCGGCATCGTGCAGGAAGTTCTGGCCAAAGCGTTTGCGCGCCTTGTGTTGGTATTGCTCGGTCATAAACGGGTCTCGGCCATCTGGTAGGCGGTTTCCAGGGCGACTTGCAGGCTGCCGGTGTCGATCTTGCCGCTGCCGGCCAGATCCAGGGCAGTGCCGTGGTCGACCGATGTGCGGATGATCGGCAGACCCAGGGTCACGTTGACGGCAGCGCCGAAGCCTTTGTACTTAAGCACAGGCAGGCCCTGGTCGTGGTACATCGCCAGCACTGCGTCGCAGTGCTCCAGATATTTGGGGGTAAACAGAGTGTCGGCAGGCAGCGGGCCACGAAGGTCCATGCCCTCGCCGCGCAGGCGCTCTAATGTCGGTTCAATGATGTCGATTTCTTCATGGCCCAGGTGGCCGCCTTCACCGGCGTGCGGGTTGAGCCCGCAGACCAGGATGCGGGGCTGGGCGATGCCGAATTTGTTTTGCAGATCGCCGTGCAGAATTCGCGTGACCCGTTCCAGCCGCTCCGGCGTGATCGCATCGGCAATCTCGCGCAGGGGCAGGTGAGTGGTGACCAGTGCCACGCGCAAGCCGCGTGTTGCCAGCATCATCACAACCTGTGCGGTATGGGTCAGGTCAGCGAGAAACTCTGTGTGACCGGAGAACGCGATGCCCGATTCGTTGATCACGCCTTTGTGTACCGGGGCGGTGATCATCCCGGCGAAATCGCCGTTCAGGCAGCCGTTGCCGGCACGGGTCAGGGTTTCAAGGACGAAAGCAGCGTTGGCCTTGTCCAGTTGCCCGGCCACCACGGGGGCGCTGAGCGGGGTATCCCAGACGTACAGGCTGTTGGCGGGCGCCGGGGCGTCCGGCCAGTGATTCGGGCCGACATCCAGCAAGTTGACGGCCAGCCCCAGCTGCGCGGCCCGCTCATTGAGCAGGTCGCGGCTGGTGATGGCAATCAGGGGATGTGGCTGGGCTTGCGAGGCGAGCAGCAGGCACAGGTCGGGACCGATGCCGGCTGGTTCGCCGGGTGTCAGCGCGAAACGCTTGGGTTTCACTGCTCT
>NZ_JBIVJB010000114.1:0-12740 GCF_044750025.1 Pseudomonas sp. NPDC088885
CAGCAGGCGCACGCCATCATTGTCGACCGCAAGCCGGATCTGATCCTGCTCGACTGGATGCTGCCCGGCACGTCCGGCATCGAGCTGGCCCGCCGCCTCAAGCGTGACGAGCTGACCGGCGACATCCCGATCATCATGCTCACCGCCAAGGGCGAAGAGGACAACAAGATCCAGGGTCTGGAAGTCGGTGCCGACGACTACATCACCAAACCGTTTTCCCCGCGTGAACTGGTCGCCCGCCTCAAAGCCGTGTTGCGCCGCGCCGGCCCGACCGATGGCGAAGCGCCGATCGAAGTCGGCGGCCTGCTGCTCGACCCGATCAGCCACCGCGTGACCATCGACGGCAAACCCGCCGAGATGGGCCCGACCGAATACCGTCTGCTGCAATTCTTCATGACCCACCAGGAGCGCGCCTACACCCGTGGCCAGTTGCTGGATCAGGTCTGGGGCGGCAACGTCTATGTGGAAGAGCGCACCGTCGACGTGCACATCCGCCGTCTGCGCAAGGCCCTCGGCGACGCCTACGAAAATCTGGTACAAACCGTGCGCGGCACTGGCTACCGGTTTTCCACCAAAGCATAAAAAAACAGCTGCAAGCGTCTAGCTACAAGCGGCAAGTTGAAGCCGATCCGCTTTAGCTTGAAGCTTGTGGCTTGAAACTCGAAGCTGCGTTAAGGACGCTCCGTGAATCAAAACTGGCATGGCACCCTGATTCGCCACATGCTGTTGCTGGTCACCGCCTGCCTGGTGATCGGCCTGATCACCGGCTATTACGGCTGGAGCCTTGCTGCAGGTCTGGGTATTTACCTGGCCTGGACGCTCAAGCAGTTGCTGCGGTTGCATGAATGGCTGCGCCTGCACCAACCCGATGAAGCACCGCCCGATGGCTATGGCCTGTGGGGTGAGGTTTTTGACAGCATCTATCACCTGCAACGCCGCGACCAACGCGTACGCGGGCGTCTGCAAGCGGTGATCGACCGGGTTCAGGAATCCACCGCCGCGCTGAAAGACGCGGTGATCATGCTCGACAGCGACGGCAATCTGGAATGGTGGAACCGCGCGGCGGAAACCCTGCTTGGTCTGAAGACCCCGCAGGACAGCGGCCAACCGGTGACCAACCTGGTGCGCCATCCGCGCTTCAAGGAGTACTTCGAGCAAGACAGCTACGCCGAGCCGCTGGAAATCCCCTCGCCGACCAATGATCGCCTGCGCATTCAGCTGTACATCACCCGCTACGGCAACAATGAACACTTGATGCTGGTGCGCGACGTCACGCGCATCCATCAGCTAGAACAGATGCGCAAAGACTTCATCGCCAACGTTTCCCACGAACTGCGCACACCGCTGACGGTGATCTGCGGCTATCTGGAAACCCTGCTCGACAACGTCGAAGAGGTGAACCCGCGCTGGAGCCGAGCGCTGCAGCAGATGCAGCAACAAGGCGGGCGCATGCAGACGCTGCTTAACGACCTGTTGCTGCTGGCGAAACTGGAAGCCACTGATTACCCGTCGGACAACCAGCCAGTGCAGATCGACACGTTGCTGCAATCGATCAAAAGCGATGCGCAGCAATTGTCCGGCGCGAAAAACCAGCACATCACCCTTGAAGCCGATGCGAGCATTTTGCTCAAGGGCAGCGAGGCGGAGTTGCGCAGCGCGTTTTCCAATCTGGTGTTCAACGCGGTGAAGTACACCCCGGCCGAGGGCAACATCCGCATTCGCTGGTCGGGCGACGATCAAGGCGCGCACCTGAGCGTGCAGGATTCCGGGATCGGCATCGACAGCAAACACCTGCCGCGCCTGACCGAACGCTTCTACCGCGTCGATTCCAGCCGCAACTCCAACACCGGCGGCACCGGGCTGGGCCTGGCCATCGTCAAACACGTGTTGCTGCGCCACCGTGCACGGATGGAGATCAGCAGCGTGCCCGGCCACGGCAGCACGTTCACCTGCCATTTCGCCCCGGCTCAGGTGGCACATGCACGGGCGATCAGCGCCAGCGAATGATGCCGCCCGGCACGCGCCACTAGGCAATCGCCCGGTCAGCCGCTACATTGGCTGACTTGTGCCTGCCTTTCAGGCGCGGCTTTTACCTTCTTTTGAATCATACGGAACCCGCAAAACTCCATCATGGACCCTTCCCCTGGCTTGTCCCTCGCAACAATATTTGCCGATTTCGGCATGATTCTTTTTGCTCTGATCCTGGTTTTGCTCAACGGTTTTTTCGTTGCGGCGGAATTCGCCATGGTCAAACTGCGCTCGACCCGCGTCGAGGCCATCGCTGAACAGAACGGCTGGCGCGGGCATATCCTGCGCACCGTACACAGTCAGCTCGATGCGTACCTCTCGGCGTGTCAGCTCGGTATCACCCTCGCCTCCCTGGGACTGGGCTGGGTCGGTGAGCCGGCGTTCGCGCACATTCTTGAGCCGCTGCTGAGCGCGGTCGGTGTGCAATCGGCCGAGGTCGTCAAAGGCGTCTCGTTCTTCACCGCGTTCTTCATCATTTCGTACCTGCACATCGTCGTCGGCGAGCTGGCCCCCAAGTCGTGGGCGATCCGCAAACCGGAGCTGCTGTCGCTGTGGACGGCGGTGCCGCTGTACCTGTTCTACTGGGCGATGTACCCGGCCATTTACCTGCTCAACGCCAGCGCCAACGCGATTCTGCGCATCGCCGGCCAGGGCGAACCCGGCCCGCACCACGAACACCATTACAGCCGCGAAGAACTGAAACTGATTCTGCACTCCAGCCGTGGCCAGAACCCCAGCGACCAGGGCATGCGCGTGCTGGCCTCGGCGGTGGAAATGGGCGAGCTGGAAGTGGTCGACTGGGCCAACTCCCGCGAAGACCTGATCTCGCTGGAATTCAACGCGCCGCTGAAGGAAATTCTGGCGATGTTCCGTCGCCACAAGTTCAGCCGTTATCCGGTGTACGACAGCGAGCGTCAGGAGTTCGTCGGCCTGCTGCACATCAAGGATCTGCTGCTGGAACTGGCGGCGCTGGATCACATTCCCGAGTCGTTCAACCTGGCTGAACTGACCCGACCGCTGGAGCGCGTGTCGCGCCATATGCCGCTGTCGCAGTTGCTGGAGCAGTTCCGCAAGGGCGGCTCGCACTTCGCCGTGGTCGAGGAGGCTGACGGCAACATCATCGGCTACCTGACCATGGAAGACGTGCTGGAAGTGCTGGTCGGCGACATTCAGGACGAACACCGCAAGGCTGAACGCGGCATCCTCGCCTATCAGCCGGGCAAGCTGCTGGTGCGTGGCGACACGCCGTTGTTCAAGGTGGAACGTCTGCTCGGCATCGACCTCGATCACATCGAAGCGGAAACCCTCGCCGGCCTGGTCTATGAAACCCTCAACCGCGTGCCGGAAGAGGAAGAAGTGCTGGAAGTCGAAGGCCTGCGGATCATCATTAAAAAGATGAAAGGCCCGAAGATTGTGCTGGCGAAGGTGTTGATGCTGGATTGATCAGGATGGCGGGCGGCTTTTGTGGCGAGGGGATTTATCCCCGATGGAGGGCGCAGCCCTCCCAAAGCCAGCAAACGCGATCTGTCAGGTATGGCGAGGTTGTAGGATTTGGGGCTGCTTCGCAGCCCATCGGGGATAAATCCCCTCGCCACAGTTGATCTTCACCGCATCACTGCTTGCCCAACGCAAAGTTGGGCAACGCGCCCAGTGGCTGGTTGAACTGATACGGAATCGATACCAGCCCCTGCCCCGTGTTGCGCTGCACCACAAAGTGCAAATGCGGGCCGCTGCTGTTGCCGGTGTTGCCGGACAGCGCCAGAGGACTGCCGACCGTCACCTGCTGCCCTTCCCTGACGCTCACCGAACCTTGCTTCAGATGCAGGTACACACCCATCGTCCCGTCATTGTGCAACACGCGCACGAAGTTGCCGGACGGGTCGGTGCCGCGACCGCTCTGTGAGTTTTCGACCTTCACCACAACCCCCGCGCGCGCCGCGATGATTGGCGTGCCGACCGGCATGGCGATGTCCATCGCGTAACGATTCTTCGGCCCGAAGTGGCTGTACTGCCCCTCAGCGCCCTGACTCAAGCGAAACGGCCCGCCGCGCCACGGTAGCGGATAGCGATAGCTCTGCGCGACGCCAACGGGGTTGCCGAGGGAATACTGAAACTGCGGCGAATATTGCAACGGTTGGCCGGCAGTAATCGGCGTCAACAGCGCCATCCGGGTTTTGCTGCGCGCCGGCAGCACCCGACGGATGGCTTTTGCCGGCGCACCGCGCACGTTGCTCAGGCTGATAAACGCCAGCGCGATCTCGACCGGCGCGTACAGGTCGTTGCGCACGAACACCACGTCGCCGCCCTTCTGCTTCTTGATGTCGAGGTACACCTGACGCTCCAGGTGCTCGACCATGCGATCCTGAAACACGAACTCCTTCGCGCCTTTGCTCGGGCGATCGCTGTACGAGACCACACCGTTGGCATCGGTGGATTTGTAGACAGTGACGGCCACAGCCGAGGTAGAGGCCAAGAGAAAACCACAGAGAAACAGCAGGCGCGCGAACATGGGCAAGAGTCTGTCGAAGGAAGGCCTGAAAAGAGCCTAGCAGGTGAAACAGACCGGGGGAGTCGACAGATGTTTCAATTTGGCTGTTGCGGGGATGGGCGGTGGTTTCTCTGGCCTCTTCGCGAGCAAGCCCGCTCCCACATTTGGAATGCATTCCAATGTGGGAGCGGGCTTGCTCGCGAAGGCGGTTTCAGGCGCTGAAGATCACGCGCCGGGGATGAAGTGCTTCTGCGCCGTGCCGCGGGCGATCAGGCGGGAGATGTAGTCGAGCTTCTGTGCGTCCTGATCGACGAAGCGGAAGGTCAGTTGCAGCCATTCGCTGTCTGGCTTTTGCTCATGCGCGACCACGGCATGCAGGTAGCCATTGAGACGGGCGATCTCGGCATTGTCGCCCTGCTCCAGATCGAGCACCGCGCTGTCGAGGATCTGCGGCAGGTTCTCGCTGCGCTTCACCACCAGCAGCGCTTCCTTGAGGCTCAACGCTTTGATCACGCATTGCTGCGTGCCGCTCGGCAGACGCAACTGGCCATGCCCACGACCACCGCTTGGCGCTGCCGAAGCGGCAGGTGCTTTGACGGGCGGGCTGTTGAGCAAACCGCGCGCCGGTGCAGCCGCTGGCGCAGGTGCTGCAACCACGGGCGCTTTACCGCCGGTCAATGCGCTCAGGGAATCGTTGCCGAATGCCGAATTCATCTTGGTCGGGGCGCTGTTCATCAGGGCGTCGAGCTTGCCGATTTTGTTCAGGGCCTGTTTGACCTTGGTCAGCAGTTGCTCGTTGGTGAACGGTTTGCTGACGTAGCCGGAAACGCCGGCCTGAATCGCCTGCACCACGTTCTCTTTATCGCCACGGCTGGTGACCATGATGAAGGGCATGGTTTTCAGGTTGTCTTGCTCGCGGCACCAGGTCAGCAGTTCGAGGCCGGACATTTCCGGCATTTCCCAGTCGCACAGCACCAGGTCGAACGCTTCCTTGGTCAGCATGGCCTGAGCCTTTTTGCCGTTGATGGCGTCCTCGGTGCGGATCCCCGGGAAGTAATTGCGCAGGCACTTTTTCACCAGGTCACGAATGAACGACGCGTCGTCCACGACCAACACACTGATCTTGCTCATCCAACACCCCTATTAAAATCCCGGCAAGCATAACGCTGGCTGATGGCACATTGCCAAAACTCTTCAGTCACGCCGGGACTTTTCGTTCGCGGGTGCTGCTTTTTTATCGAAAGCTGTAAACGAAAACGCCCGGCCAAAGGGCCGGGCGCTTTACTCAGGCAATCTTACTTATCGTCAGCAACGCCCGGAACATTAGCGGTTTCGCCGCTTGTGCCTTGAACTTCTTCCTTCATGCGCTTGAGGCCCATGTGGCGCACGTCGGTGCCGCGCACCAGGTAAATCACCAACTCGGAGATGTTGCGCGCATGATCGCCGATGCGCTCCAGCGAACGCAGCACCCAGATGATGCTCAACACGCGCGAGATAGAGCGCGGATCTTCCATCATGTAAGTCGCCAGCTCACGCAGGGCGGTTTTGTATTCGCGGTCGATGATCTTGTCGTACTGCGCCACCGACAACGCCAGATCGGCGTCGAAACGGGCGAACGCGTCCAGCGCATCGCGCACCATGTTGCGCACCTGGTCGCCGATGTGGCGAACCTCGACGTAACCGCGTGGCGCCTCACCTTCTTCGCACAACTGAATCGCGCGGCGAGCGATCTTGGTCGCTTCGTCGCCGATTCGCTCGAGGTCGATCACCGACTTGGAGATGCTGATGATCAGACGCAAATCGGACGCCGCCGGCTGACGACGGGCAAGAATGCGCAGGCATTCTTCGTCGATGTTGCGTTCCATCTGGTTGATCTGGTCGTCGATCTCGCGCACCTGCTGAGCCAGACCGGAGTCGGCCTCGATCAGCGCGGTTACCGCGTCGTTGACCTGCTTCTCGACCAGCCCGCCCATGGCCAGGAGGTGGCTGCGCACTTCCTCAAGCTCAGCGTTGAACTGCGCAGAGATGTGATGAGTGAGGCCTTCTTTGGAAATCATGCATTCGCTCCGAAAAAGCGTTTAACCAAGAGCTGCAAGCTACAAGCTGCAAGCTGTTATGTGGTGATCCATGCCGCTTCGCTTCTAACTTGCCGCTTGAAGCTTGCCGCTCGCAGCTGCTTCAATCAGCCGTATCGACCGGTGATGTAGTCTTCGGTCTGCTTCTTCGCCGGATTGGTGAACAGGGTGTCGGTGTCGCCGAACTCCACCAGTTTGCCCATGTACATGAACGCCGTGTAATCCGAAACCCGCGCGGCCTGTTGCATGTTGTGCGTAACGATAACGATGGTGAACTTGGATTTCAGCTCGTAGATCAGCTCTTCGACTTTCAGGGTCGAGATCGGGTCGAGGGCCGAGCACGGTTCGTCGAGCAGCAGCACTTCCGGCTCAACCGCGATGGTACGGGCGATCACCAGACGTTGTTGCTGACCACCGGACAGACCGAGTGCCGATTCATGCAAACGGTCTTTGACTTCGTCCCACAGCGCCGCGCCTTTCAACGCCCACTCGACCGCTTCGTCGAGGATGCGCTTCTTGTTGATGCCCTGGATGCGCAGGCCGTACACGACGTTTTCGTAGATGGTTTTCGGGAACGGGTTGGGCTTCTGGAACACCATGCCGACACGACGACGCAGTTCGGCGACGTCTTCGCCCTTGCGATAGATGTTGTTGCCGTACAGGTTGATCGCGCCTTCTACGCGGCAGCCGTCAACCAGATCGTTCATGCGGTTGAAGGTGCGCAGCAGCGTGGATTTACCGCAGCCGGACGGGCCGATGAAGGCAGTCACGCGCTGTTTCGGAATGTTCATGCTGACGTCGAACAGGGCTTGTTTGTCGCCGTAGTACAGGCTCAGGCCGGGTACTTCGATGGCCACGGTTTCCTGTTCGAGATTCAGGCTCTGCTTGTCGCGCCCCAGGGCGGACATGTTGATGCCGTGGGTATGTGCTTCGTGCTGCATGGGAGGCTCCCTGTGCTAACAAATTTGGTTCGGAACACTGCTTGTTGCAGCTTCCATCGATATTCCAGTGGACGCGGTTCAATGTGGGAGCGAGCCTGCTCGCGAAGGGGCCCTTGAGGCCGCCAAAAGCTTCGCGAGCAAGCTCGCTCCCACAGGGTTCGCGTCGTCCTTAGCTATCCAGTGCTTTGTATTTTTCGCGCAGGTGGTTGCGGATATACACCGCCGACAGGTTCAACGTGGCGATCACCAGCACCAGCAACAGCGCCGTGGCATACACCAGCGGGCGGGCCGCTTCGACGTTCGGGCTCTGGAAGCCGACGTCGTAAATGTGGAAGCCCAAGTGCATGATCTTCTGGTCCAGATGCAGGTACGGGTAGTTGCCGTCCACCGGCAGCGACGGCGCCAGTTTCACCACGCCCACCAGCATCAGCGGCGCCACTTCACCGGCGGCGCGAGCCACGGCGAGGATCATGCCGGTCATCATTGCCGGGCTGGCCATCGGGATCACAATTTTCCACAAGGTCTCAGCCTTGGTCGCGCCGAGGGCCAACGAGCCTTCACGCACGGTACGCGGAATACGCGCCAGACCTTCCTCGGTCGCCACGATCACCACCGGCACAGCCAGCAGCGCCAGGGTCAGCGACGCCCAGAGCAGACCCGGTGTACCGAAGGTCGGTGCCGGCAGTGCTTCGGGGAAGAACAAGCGGTCGACCGAACCACCGAGTACGTATACGAAGAAGCCCAGACCGAACACGCCGTAAACGATCGCCGGAACGCCCGCGAGGTTGTTCACCGCGATACGGATGATCCGCGTCAGGGTGTTCTGTTTGGCGTATTCACGCAGGTACACCGCCGCCAGCACGCCGAACGGGGTGACGATCATCGCCATGATCAGGGTCATCATCACGGTGCCGAAGATCGCCGGGAAAATCCCGCCTTCGGTGTTCGCTTCACGCGGGTCGTCCGACAGGAATTCCCAGATCTTGCTGAAGTAGAAACCGACCTTGGTGAAGGTGCTCATCGCGTTCGGCTGGTAGGCGTGAACCACTTTGCCCAAACCGATTTCGATCTCTTTGCCATTGGCATCGCGAGCGGTCAGCGCGTCGCGGTTGAACTGCGCATGCAGATCGGCCAGACGCGCTTCGATGTCCTGATAACGCGCATTCAGCTCGGCGCGCTCGGATTCCATGTCCGCTTGCGCGGTGGCGTCGAGTTTGCCTTCCAGTTCCAGTTTGCGACCGTGCAGACGGATGCGTTCCAGCCCTGCGTTGATTGCACCGATGTCAGTCTTTTCCAGCGACTTCAGTTGTGCCGCCAGCCCGTTCACACGGTTGATCCGCGCCTGCAGCTCAGGCCAGGCAGCCTCGCCCTCGGCGATGACTTTGCCATCCTGTTTGACGTTGACCAGGTAGCCGTAGAAGTTGCCCCACTCGCGGCGCTCGATCGCCATCAACTCGGGCGGCGTGGTCTGGTTGGTCAGCCACTCGCCGACGATCCAGGTGAAGTCGTTGCCGTTCAAATCACGGTTGCCGACCTTGATCAGCTCGCGCGTCATGAACTCCGGGCCAACGTCAGGCACCGGCAAACCGGCGCTCTTCAGACGGGCACGTGGCACTTCTTCTTTCTGTACGACTTCGCCGACCACAAGGTGCTGGGCCTGGCCCGGCACGTCGTAGCTGGCATGCACCAGATCCGCCGGCCAGAAGTGACCCAGACCGCGCACGGCAATCACTGCCAGCAGGCCAATGGTCATGATGACCGCGATGGACACCGCGCCACCGCTGATCCAGACGCCCGGGGCGCCGCTCTTGAACCATCCTTTCAGGGAGTTCTGTTTCACAGACTTCTACCTTTGCTTAAAGCGACGAGTATTTCTTGCGCAGACGCTGACGAATCAGTTCTGCCAGGGTGTTCATGACGAAGGTGAACAACAGCAGCACCAGCGCCGAGAGGAACAGCACGCGGTAGTGGCTGCCACCGACTTCCGACTCGGGCATTTCCACCGCGACGTTGGCGGCCAGGGTGCGCAGGCCTTCGAACAGGTTCATTTCCATGACCGGGGTGTTACCGGTGGCCATCAACACGATCATGGTTTCACCGACCGCTCGGCCCATGCCGATCATCAGCGCCGAGAAGATCCCCGGACTAGCAGTCAGGATCACCACGCGAGTCATGGTCTGCCACGGTGTGGCACCGAGGGCCAACGAACCGAGGGTCAGGCCACGGGGCACACTGAACACGGCGTCTTCGGCAATCGAGTAGATGTTCGGGATCACCGCAAAACCCATGGCCAGACCGACCACCAGTGCGTTGCGCTGGTCGTAGGTGATGCCCAGGTCGTGGGAAATCCACATGCGCATGTCGCCGCCGAAGAACCAGTTCTCCATGAACGGGCTCATGTACAGCGACAGCCAGCCGACGAACAGAATCACCGGGATCAGCAGCGCACTTTCCCAGCCATCCGGGACTCGCAGACGAATCGACTCAGGCAGACGGCTGAAGGTGAAACCGGCCACCAGAATGCCGATCGGCAACAGCATCAGCAGGCTGAAAATGCCCGGCAAATGCCCTTCTACATAAGGCGCGAGGAACAGACCGGCGAAGAAACCGAGGATCACCGTCGGCATCGCTTCCATCAGTTCGATGACCGGTTTGACCTTGCGGCGCATGCCCGGGGCCATGAAGTACGCGGTGTAGATTGCAGCAGCAACCGCCAGCGGCGCGGCCAACAGCATCGCGTAGAACGCGGCTTTCAGGGTGCCGAAGGTCAGTGGCGACAGGCTCAGTTTCGGTTCGAAATCGGTGTTGGCCGCAGTCGATTGCCAGACGTATTTAGGCTCGTCGTAGTTCTCGTACCAGACCTTGCTCCAGAGCGCGCTCCACGACACTTCCGGGTGCGGGTTGTCGAGCAGCAGCGGTTGCAGCTTGCCGCCGGCTTCGACGATCACGCGGTTGGCGCGTGGCGACAGACCGAACAGGCCCTGACCTTCTACCACTTGATCGACCAACAGCGTGCGGTGCGCGGTGCTGTGGAACACGCCGAGCTTGCCGCTGGCATCCAGCGCGAGGAAGCCTTTACGACGCTCTTCAGCGGTGATTTCAACGATCGGCGTGGTGCCCATCTGGAAGGTGCGAATCTGCTTCAGACGCTGCTCGCCATCCGGGTCACGCGCCATGAACCACTGGGCCAGACCACCCTTGGAGTCGCCAATGATCAGCGAGATACCACCGACCAACTGAGTGGAAGCGGTGACTTCAGCGTCGCCGTCTTCGAGCAGTTTGTAGCGACCGTTGAGGCTCTTGTCGCGCAGGCTGAACACGTCGGCCTGAGCACGCCCGTTGACCACGTACAGCCATTGCTGGCGTGGGTCGACGAAGATGTTTTTCACCGACTCGGTCATCTGCGGCAGATCGATACGCTTCTGCTCGTTGGTGACTTCGCCGGTCATCATGTTTTCTTCGCTGGTCAGCGACAACACGTTGAGTTGCGAACCGGTCGAGCCCACCAGCATCAGCGTGGTGTCGGTGGCGTTAAGGCTGACGTGCTCCAGCGCACCGCCGCTTTCGTTGAGCGCGATCGGCGTCTCGCCGTACGGATACTCGATGGCCGGGGTGATGGTTTTCTTGCCATCGGGGTAGCTGACTTTATAGGTGTGACGGAACACCAGCGCCTGACCGTTGGACAGGCCCACGGCCACCAGCGGATGACCCGGCTGATCTTCACCCAGCGAGGTCACGGTGGTGCCGGCCGGAACCGGCAGATCGACGCGCTTCAATTCAGCGCCACTGTCGATATCAAAGAACAGCGCCTGACCCTTGTCGGACACACGCATGGCCACCTGATTCTGCTCTTCGAGCGAAATCATCAGCGGCTTGCCGGCGTCCTGCATCCAGGCCGGGGTGATCGCATCTTTCGCGGTCAGGTCGGCACCCTTGAACAGCGGCGCAACCACGTAGGCGAGGAAGAAGAAGATCAGGGTGATGGCTGCCAGCACCGCCAGGCCGCCAACGAGGACGTACCAACGGGTGAAGCGATCCTTGAGCGCACGAATACGGCGCTTGCGTTGCAGCTCAGGCGTATTGAAATCAATGCGCTTGGGAGGGGAAGTCGTAGTCATTGGGGAATTGGCCAGATCATTCATGCGCACACCCTAGCGATCCTGTATGACAGAAAGATGACAATGCAGTGACGCACCAAATCCACCGCCAGCGGGTACTGGCAGCGGATCGAAAATTTGGAGGCCGGCTGAGCCGGCATTTGTAGGAGCTGAGCTTGCTCGCGAAGGCGGTTTATCAGGGATATCGGTGCTGAATACACCGAAGCCTTCGCGGGCAAGCCTTGCTCCTACAGGGCCGGGGTTGCCCGCCATTTCACCACCACGGTTTCAACCGTGGCGCCTCTATCGCGAGCAAGCTCGGCTCCTACGGGGTTACTTCTTTGCGACTTCAGCGCCGCCTTCTTGCAGACCGAGGTCAGCCAGTGCTTTTGCAGCAACCTTGGCTGGCAGCGGGATGTAGCCGTCTTTCACCACAACTTCCTGGCCCTGTTTCGACAGCACCAGTTTCACGAACTCAGCTTCCAGCGGAGCCAGAGGCTTGTTCGGGGCTTTGTTGACGTACACGTAGAGGAAACGCGACAGCGGGTACTTGCCGTTCAGGGCGTTTTCTTCGGTGTCTTCGATGAAGTCAGTGCCGCCCTTCTTGGCCAGAGCAACGGTTTTCACGCTAGCGGTTTTGTAGCCGATGCCCGAGTAACCGATGCCGTTCAGCGAGGAGCTGATCGACTGCACAACCGACGCCGAACCTGGTTGTTCGTTTACGTTTGGTTTGTAGTCGCCTTTGCACAGGGCTTCTTCTTTGAAGTAGCCGTAGGTGCCGGATACCGAGTTACGACCGAACAGCTGCACTGGCTTGTTGGCCAGGTCGCCGGTCACGCCCAGGTCGCCCCAGGTTTTCACGTCGGCTTTGGCGCCGCACAGACGGGTCGACGAGAAGATCGCATCAACCTGTTCCATGGTCAGGTGCTGGATCGGGTTGTCCTTGTGCACGAACACAGCCAGGGCATCCACAGCCACCGGGATAGCGGTTGGCTTGTAGCCGTACTTCTGCTCGAAAGCAGCCAGTTCGGTGTCCTTCATCTTGCGGCTCATCGGGCCCAGGTTGGAGGTGCCTTCAGTCAGCGCAGGTGGCGCAGTGGCGGAGCCAGCG
>NZ_JBIVJB010000115.1:0-12696 GCF_044750025.1 Pseudomonas sp. NPDC088885
GGAAAACTTCCTGCACATGATGTTCAACACCCCGTGCGAGATCAAACCGATCAGCCCGGTGCTCGCCAAGGCCATGGACCGGATCTTCATCCTCCATGCCGACCACGAGCAGAACGCATCGACTTCCACCGTACGTCTGGCAGGTTCTTCGGGTGCCAACCCGTTCGCCTGTATCGCCGCCGGTATCGCCGCACTGTGGGGCCCTGCTCACGGTGGTGCGAACGAAGCCGTTCTGACCATGCTGGATGAGATTGGCGATGTGTCGAACATTGACAAGTTCATCGCCAAGGCCAAGGACAAGAACGATCCGTTCAAGCTGATGGGCTTCGGTCACCGCGTTTACAAGAACCGCGACCCTCGCGCGACTGTAATGAAGCAGACCTGCGACGAAGTGTTGAAGGAACTGGGCATTAATAATGATCCGCAACTCGAACTGGCCATGCGCCTGGAAGAGATTGCGTTGACTGACCCGTACTTCATCGAGCGCTCGCTGTACCCGAACGTCGATTTCTACTCGGGGATTATCCTCAAGGCGATCGGCATTCCCACCAGCATGTTTACGGTGATTTTCGCGCTGGCACGTACTGTTGGCTGGATTTCGCACTGGAAAGAGATGCTTTCGAGCCCGTACAAGATTGGCCGTCCGCGCCAGTTGTACACTGGCTACGAGTCGCGTGATATTTCGAAGCTGGAAGATCGTAAATAAGACCTGTCTTGCGATAACGTCTTAAGTTGTACCGGGAACGGCCTCTATTTATATAGGGGCCGTTTTTGTTTGTTTGGTCTCAGCGGCCTGTGGGCCGACTGGATTTGAGGGTTGGGTGTATATCCGTTTTTGCGGGTGCTGCCGCTGGCGGTTTCGCTCTTACAGCGAGTCCCTTTTTCAAACGCCAAAAAGGAACCAAAAGGCTTTGCCCCTGGCGTACGGCACTTCGCTGAGGCTCAGAGTTCCCTCGCTACGGTGTCCATCCGGGGGCATCGCCTACGGTTTGCTTCGCTGCACCTCCTCTCGATGTGTTCGACTTCGTCGAACGGCGCTGCGCGCCTACCCCCTGATGAACACCTCCGCTCGGCCTGCCGATGGGGCAAAAGATCAAAAAACAGAGCCAGATCAAAATCAACTGCCCCTCACCCTAACCCTCTCCCAGAGGAAGAGGGGACTGACCGAGGTGTTTGGGAGAGGTACACCGGCTTGGGATACCGAGTCGAATGCATATTTTGAAAAGCCCACCATCGGCTCCCTCTCCCTCGGGAGAGGGCTGGGGTGAGGGGCAAAAACACCACAAAAACCAAAGCCAAGCGCCCCGTGCTCCACACCACTCAATAGGCCGAGTGTCAGCTCGCCTGCTCTTGATCTTGACCCACGGGCGACGTCGGAAGGCTGAGTGGAGGGATTGATCCGGGGGTGGGAGCGCAGCGACCGTTTGGCGCAGCCAAACACAGCGAGAGGAGGTGCAGCGAAGCAAACCGTAGGCGCTGCGCCCGGATCGATCCCGCAGCGAAGGAACCCCGAGCCCCAGCGAGCGGGCCGCACGTAGGAGCAAGCGTTTTTTGCTTACTTTTTTTGGCGTTTGAAAAAAAGTGAGTCGCCGTCAGGGCGAAACCCTAAGCCGCCGTTACCGCAGCAACGGATATTCACCTAATCAAAAAAAAAACACCAAAGTCCGATAACCGCCCACAAAAAATGCCCCGATCTCTCAACCGGGGCATTCAGCACAACATTACCAAACCATCAAACCATCAGTGAGAAACCGCCCCACTCGCCCCCAACCCAGTCTGCGAACGCACAAACTGCGGGAAGAACAGCGCACGTTCTTTGTCCGCCGCCGCCGACTTATCCGTAATCGAGAAGAACCAAATACCCACAAAGGCAATGATCATCGAAAACAGCGCCGGGTACTCGTAAGGGAAGATCGCCTTCTCATGATGCAGAATCTGCACCCAGATGGTCGGGCCAAGGATCATCAGGCCAACAGCACTGATCAACCCCAACCAGCCGCCAATCATCGCACCGCGTGTGGTCAGCTTCTTCCAGTACATCGAAAGCAACAGCACCGGGAAGTTACAGCTCGCCGCGATCGAGAACGCCAGACCCACCATGAACGCAATGTTCTGGCTTTCGAACAAAATACCCAAGCCAATCGCCAACACCGCCAAAGCAATGGTGGTGATCTTCGACACACGAATCTCGTCCTTCTCGTTCGCCTTGCCCTTCTTGATCACGCTAGCGTACAGGTCGTGAGACACCGCCGAAGCACCGGCCAGGGTCAGACCCGCCACAACCGCCAGAATGGTCGCAAACGCTACCGCCGAGATAAAGCCGAGGAAGATGCTGCCGCCGACCGCGTTGGCCAAGTGCACCGCCGCCATGTTGTTGCCGCCCAACAGTGCGCCAGCAGCATCTTTGAAGGCCGGGTTGGTGCTGACCAGCAGGATCGCGCCGAAGCCGATGATGAAGGTCAGGATGTAGAAGTAGCCGATAAAGCCAGTCGCGTACAACACGCTCTTACGTGCTTCTTTTGCGTCACTCACGGTGAAGAAGCGCATCAGAATGTGTGGCAGGCCAGCGGTACCGAACATCAGCGCCAGACCCAGCGAGAAGGCCGAAATCGGATCCTTGACCAGACCGCCCGGGCTCATGATCGCTTCGCCTTTGGCGTGAACCTTGATCGCCTCGGAGAACAGCGTGTTGAAGTCGAAGCCAACGTGCTTCATGACCATCAGCGCCATGAAGGAGGCACCGGACAGCAGCAACACAGCCTTGATGATCTGTACCCAAGTGGTCGCCAGCATGCCGCCAAACAGCACGTACATGCACATCAGCACGCCGACCAGAATCACCGCAACGTGGTAATCGAGGCCGAACAACAGCTGGATCAGCTTACCGGCACCGACCATTTGCGCGATCAGGTAGAACGCCACCACCACCAGCGAACCGCAGGCAGACAGGGTGCGAATCTGGGTTTGCCCGAGGCGGTAGGATGCCACGTCGGCAAAGGTGTATTTACCCAGGTTACGCAGACGCTCGGCGATCAGGAACAGAATGATCGGCCAGCCGATGAGGAAGCCGATCGAGTAGATCAGGCCGTCGTAGCCGGAGGTGAACACCAGCGCGGAAATTCCCAGGAAGGACGCCGCCGACATGTAGTCACCGGCAATCGCCAGACCGTTCTGGAAACCGGTGATCTTGCCACCCGCCGCATAGTAGTCGGCGGCCGAATTGTTTTTCTTCGAGGCCCAGTAGGTGATGTACAGCGTGGCACCGACGAACGCCACGAACATCAGGATCGCAGGAATATTCAGCGGCTGTTTGGCCACTTCACCCGTCAGCGCATCCGCCGCCCAGGCACCCGGTGCAAATGCTGCAACACTTAATAAAGCCAGTAGACGCCGGATCATTGCTGAGCCTCCTTGAGAATCGCATTGTTCAGGTCGTCAAACTCGCCATTGGCGCGGCGCACGTAGATACCGGTCAAGATGAAGGCAGACAGAATCAGGCCGACACCGATCGGGATACCCCAGGTAATGGATGATTCAGGACTGATCTTCGCGCCCAGAATATGCGGCCCGTAAGCAATCAGAAGGATGAATGCGGAGTAAAGCCCTAGCATGATTGCCGAGAGAATCCAGGCGAATCGTTCCCTTTTCTGTACCAGCTCCTTGAATCGGGGACTGTTTTGAATCGAGAGGTAAATGCTGTCGTTCATTGTTTTTATCCTCGCAGCACAAATTATTGTTGGAACATAGCTAATGTATGCGGCTGCGGGAGCGGGAACAGACGACCTTAGTAGTAGAACGCCATGACACTTTTGCCAATATCCGGTACAGCACAAAACAACTGTGGGAGCGAGCCTGCTCGCGAAAGCGTCGGTTCAGTCGAAATATGTATCAACTGACAGATCGCATTCGCGAGCAGGCTCGCTCCCACAGTGGGGTACGGCGGTGTGGCGGTTATTTAGTCCAGTCAGCCACGCGATCCGGGTGTTTGGCCACCCAATCTTTCGCTGCGGCTTCAGGCTTGGCGCCGTCTTGAATCGCCAGCATCACTTCGCCGATTTCGTCTTTCGAAGCCCACTGGAAGTTCTTCAGGAACTTGGCCACTTCCGGTGCCTTGGCTTCCAGCCCTTTGCTGCCGATGCTGTTCACGGTTTCAGCCGCGCCGTACACGCCTTTCGGGTCGTCGAGGAAGCGCAGTTTCCACTTGGCGAACATCCAGTGCGGCACCCAACCGGTGACGGCGATGGACTCGTTTTTCTTCTCGGCACGGGTCAGCTCGGCAATCATGCCGGCGCCGGAACTGGCTTTAAGGCTGTATTTGTCGAGGCCGTAATCCTTGATCGCTTGATCGGTCTTGAGCATCACGCCCGAACCGGCGTCGATGCCGACGATGCGGTTTTTGAAGGTGTCGTCGGTTTTCAGGTCTTCGATCGATTTGGCTTTGACGTACTCCGGCACGATCAGGCCGATTTTTGCATCCTTGAAGTTCGGGCCGTAATCGACGACCAGATCCTTGTTTTTCGTCCAGTATTCGCCGTGCGTTACTGGCAGCCAGGCCGAGAGCATGGCGTCGAGTTTGCCGGTGGCAACGCCCTGCCACATGATCCCGGTGGCGACGGCTTGCAGTTTCACGTCGTAGCCGAGTTTCTGTTTGATCACTTCGGCGGCTACGTGGGTGGTCGCCACGCTGTCGGACCAGCCGTCAACGTAACCGATGTTCAGGGTCTGCTTTTCTGCACTGGCGAAAGTGGAGCTCATCGCAAGCACCAGAGCAGCACTTGCGCCTAAAAGTCGTCGCATCTTCATCGTTACTTCCCCGAAATGCTGCGCCCGACGGATGACGGGCGGCGTCAACGTATTGTTATGGTGCACAGCGCCCCCATCACGCCCGACCGCAAACTCGCTGGAACATCAGTGGAGTGCTGATGCTTTGATCATCAACCTCACGCCCCTCGCGACCTGCTCTGTCAGCGACCTCAAGACAATAAGAAACGACATCAGAAGGCCATTAACTGCCTTCGAATAATTGGCGCCAGACAATCCGCCCGAACTTTGCATGTCAAAATCGTGCGGGCCACCAACCCCTCTATAAATGCAGGTAACATGCGTCGCTTTGCAGCCACTCGGCCCGACCATGTCCGCGACGTCCCGCTTCCCCTTCCCTGCTTATTTATTCGCCTGCCTGCTTGGGCTGTTTGCGCTCGGTGGCTTCTGGTATGGCCTCGGCCAACCGGTGTTTCTGCCGGACGCCGCGACGCCAACGCACAAGTTGCAATGCGCGTCCTATACGCCGTTTGATAAGGATCAGTCGCCGTTCGACGTGCCGTTCAAACTGCGCCCGGAGCGTATGGACGCTGACCTCGCGCTGCTGGCGACACGTTTTGAATGCATTCGCACCTACTCGATGACAGGTCTGGAAGCGTTGCCGGATCTGGCGCGCAAACACGGTCTGAAATTGATGATCGGCGCGTGGGTCAACAGCAACCCGGTCGACACTGAAAAGGAAGTCGACCTGCTGATCAAATCGGCCAACGCCAACCCGGACGTGGTCAGCGCGGTGATCGTCGGCAACGAAGCGCTGCTGCGCAAAGAAGTCACCGGCGCGCAACTGGCCCGACTGATCAACAAGGTCAAAAGCCAGGTCAAGCAACCGGTTACGTACGCCGATGTTTGGGAGTTCTGGCTCAAGCACCCGGAAGTCGCGCCGGCGGTGGATTTCCTGACCATTCACTTGCTGCCGTACTGGGAAGATGATCCGTCGAACATCGATGCCGCCCTGCAACACGTGGCGGATGTGCGCCGCGTGTTCGGCAACAAGTTCGCACCGAAAGACGTGATGATTGGCGAAACCGGCTGGCCGAGCGAAGGCCGTCAGCGCGAGACCGCCCTGCCGAGCCGGGTCAACGAGGCCAAATTCATTCGTGGTTTTGTCGCGATGGCCGAAAAAGAAGGCTGGCATTACAACCTGATCGAAGCGTTTGACCAGCCGTGGAAACGTGGCAGTGAAGGCGCTGTCGGCGGGTATTGGGGTCTGTTTGATGCGGATCGTCAGGACAAAGGAATTCTCGCCGGGCCGGTGACCAATGTGCCGTACTGGAAAGAATGGCTGGCGGTCGGTGGTTTGATTTTCCTCGGCACTTTGCTGCTGGGCGGGAGTGTTCGAAGCACGCGCGCTGCACTGGTGTTGCCACTGCTGGGCGCCCTCGCCGCGTGTTCGATTGGCGCATGGGGCGATCTGGCGCGCGTGACCACGCGGTTTACCAGTGAATGGCTGTGGGTTGGTTTGCTGACGGCGCTGAATTTGTTGGTGCTGGCGCATGCGGCGCTGACGCTGAGTGCGCGGACGGGATGGCGTGAACGGGCGTTCAACCTGCTGGAGCGTCGCGCGGGCTGGCTGGTCGCGGCGGCAGGGTTTGCCGCAGCGGTGATGATGCTGGAGATGGTCTTCGACGCGCGTTATCGCAGCTTTGCGAGCATGGCGTTTGTGCTGCCGGCGCTGGTTTACCTGAGCCGCCCGGTGAGCGTGCCGCGTCGGGAGATTGCCTTGCTGGCGTTTATCGTCGGCGCGGGGATTGCGCCGCAGTTGTATGTGGAAGGTTTGCAGAATCAGCAGGCGTGGGGCTGGGCGTTGGTGAGCGGGTTGATGGTAGCGGCTCTTTGGCGCTGCCTGCGGGTTCGCAAGGGCTGATCTGTAGCGAGGCTGACGGCCTCTTCGCGAGCAAGCCCGCTCCCACATCTGGAATGCATTCTCCTGTGGGAGCGGGCTTGCTCGCGAAGACTGACTATCTAGCGCTACGAGACTCCCGGACCAAACGCAACCCGGCAATCACCGCCGCAAACACCGCCAGCGTCGTGTTGTACAACGCCAGCGCCGGCAATCCGGCCACCAGCGCCAACACCGCCAGCCACCACCCTGCCCGCCCGGGCACGACAAAACCGATCAGCGCCGCACCCAGTGCCGTCCAGCCCAGCACCTTGAAATGAATCATCAAACCAAGGTTCGAGCGCACCTGGCATTCCCAACGGCTGGCCTCATCCACACAGATGCCCACCCATTTGCCGTCTTCCATAAAGCCATAACGCGCGCCATAGCTGGCGGCCAGCCACAGCGGCAACAAAACAAGCAGCAAAATCCAGGGCAAGCGGCGGGACATGAAGCACTCCAATCTTCGGAAATCGGCGGCCAGCTTAATCTGCCTTCAATACTTCGCAAGCGATAACAACTGTTAACTGTTCATCAAGGGCGTGCAAAGTGTATCGTCCAGCTACTATTACTCCGAATTCTGCCTGTTTGGTGCCGCTGCATGGCACTTTGGCGCAAACCCGGTGGTCATAGCCTGCGAACTTCATTCGGCACCTTCCTCTAAGGGATCTAGTCATGCTCCGTTCCTTGCGCTTCGCCGCGCTGTTCAGCGGCCTTATTTTGAGTGCGTCCGCACTGGCGGTGGATATCGACCCCGCCAGCTATGGCTACCCCCTCACCAACCCGTTTGAGGCGACTATCGCCACCACCCCGCCGGATTTGCGTCCGGAGCTGCCGCTGGATGACGACATCGATCAGTCCGATCGCAGCCTGACGTTGCGCCCGGAGCGCGAATTCATTCTGCCGGACAACTTCTGGGCGGTGAAAAAGCTCACCTACCGCATCGCCACCCAGGACAAACCGGCCCCGCTGATCTTCCTGATCGCCGGCACCGGCGCGCGCTATGACAGCACGCTCAACGAATACCTGAAAAAGCTCTACTACAAGGCCGGCTACCACGTCGTGCAGTTGTCGTCGCCGACCAGTTTCGACTTCATCAGCGCCGCTTCACGTTTTGCCACCCCCGGCATTACCAAGGACGATGCTGAAGACATGTACCGGGTCATGCAGGCCGTGCGGGCGCAGAATCCGAAATTGCCGGTGACCGAGTATTACCTCACCGGTTACAGCCTCGGTGCGCTGGACGCAGCCTTCGTCGCGCATCTGGACGAAACCCGCCGCAGCTTCAACTTCAAGAAAGTCCTGCTGCTCAACCCGCCGGTCAACCTCTACACCTCGATCAGCAACCTCGACAAGCTGGTACAGACCGAAGTGAAAGGCATCAACAACAGCACCACGTTCTATGAACTGGTGCTGAACAAGTTGACCCGCTACTTCCAGCAGAAAGGCTACATCGACCTCAACGATGCACTGCTCTATGACTTCCAGCAGTCCAAGCAGCATTTGACCAACGAGCAGATGGCGATGTTGATCGGCACCTCGTTCCGCTTCTCGGCAGCCGACATCGCGTTCACCTCGGACTTGATCAATCGTCGTGGTCTGATCACCCCGCCGAAAACCGAGATCACCGAAGGCACCAGCCTCACGCCGTACCTCAAACGTGCGCTGCAGTGCGACTTCGAATGCTATCTGACCGATCAAGTGATTCCGATGTGGCGCGCGCGCACTGACGGCGGCAGCCTGCTGCAACTGGTCGATCAGGCCAGCCTGTATGCGCTTAAGGATTACCTGCATGACAGCCCGAAAATCGCCGTGATGCACAACGCCGACGACGTGATCCTCGGCCCGGGCGACCTCGGTTTCCTGCGCAAGACCTTCGGCGACCGCCTGACCGTTTATCCATTGGGCGGCCATTGCGGCAACATTAACTACCGCGTCAACAGCGACGCCATGCTGGAGTTCTTCCGTGGCTAAATATCTCCTGCTGGCGACAGCGTTACTCTGTGCAGGCGTGGCTCAGGCCGACAACAGCAAAGCCAATGCACCGGTGGTGGTCGACAGTGACGGCTTCAAGGAGCCGCTGTCGAAACTGAAATTCAACCCGGGTCTGGATCAGCGCGAATTCGAGCGTTCGACGCTCAACGCGCTGAACGTCTACGACCCGCTGGAATCGTGGAACCGCCGCGTTTACCACTTCAACTACCGCTTCGACGAATGGGTGTTCCTGCCGGTGGTCGACGGTTATCGCTACGTGACGCCGAGCTTCGTGCGCACCGGCGTGAGCAACTTCTTCAACAACCTGGGTGACGTGCCGAACCTGATCAACAGCTTGCTGCAGTTCAAGGGCCAGCGTTCGATGGAAACCACCGCGCGCCTGCTGTTCAACACCACGATCGGCATCGGCGGCCTGTGGGATCCGGCAACCGCGATGGGTCTGCCGCGCCAGAGCGAAGACTTCGGTCAGACCCTCGGTTTCTACGGCGTACCGGGCGGTGCCTACTTCGTGCTGCCAATCCTCGGCCCGTCGAACATCCGCGACACCGCCGGCCTCGCCGTGGACTACACCGCCGAATCGGCGATCAACTTCCTCAACGTTTCGGAAGTCAGCTCCGACCACCCGGAAGTCTGGGCCCTGCGCACGGTCGACAAGCGCTACCAGACCAGCTTCCGTTACGGCCAGATGAACTCGCCGTTCGAGTACGAGAAAGTGCGTTACGTGTACACCGAAGCACGCAAGCTGCAGATCGCCGAATAGTTTTCGGCGGGTACAAAAAAGGGCCATTCGATGCGAGTCGAATGGCCCTTTTTTTAGATCAAAGGATCGCAGCCTGCGGCAGCTCCTACATGGGCATCGCGTACACCCTGTAGGAGCTGCCGAAGGCTGCGATCTTTCAGCCTTTAACAGATTTCCAGATCTTGCCGACGACGGAAACCACCGCCAGCACCACTGCCCCGGCAATAATCCCCGCCACGCCATTCAGCAACATCGGCACCGCAAACCCGGCCCCACCGGCCGCCGCGCCCACACCTTCAATCCAGTGATGCACCACCGGCACGCCGTGAGTAAGGATGCCGCCGCCGACCAAAAACATCGCCGCCGTACCGACCACCGACAAGGTTTTCATCATGTACGGTGCCGCGCTCAGAATGCCGCTGCCGATTTTCTTGGCTGCCTGCCCAGGCTTCTGCGTCAGCCACAAACCGAGGTCGTCGAGTTTGACGATGCCCGCCACCAACCCGTAAACGCCAACAGTCATGACAATGGCGATGCCCGACATCACGACCACTTGCTGAGTCAGCGACGCATCCGCCACGGTGCCGAGGGTGATCGCGATGATTTCTGCCGAGAGGATGAAATCCGTGCGGATCGCACCCTTGATCTTGTCCTTCTCGTAGGCAACCAGATCGGTCGCAGGATCAGCCACTGCTTCCTTCAGTTGCGCATGCTCGGTGTCGTCTTCAGCCTTGCTGTGCAGAAATTTATGCGCAAGTTTTTCGAAACCCTCGAAGCACAGGTAAGCACCGCCGACCATCAACAGTGGCGTCACCAGCCACGGCACGAACGCACTGATCGCCAGCGCCGACGGCACCAGGATCAATTTGTTGACGAACGAACCCTTCGCCACCGCCCAGACCACGGGAATCTCGCGCTCGGCACGCACACCGGAGACTTGCTGGGCATTCAGCGCCAGATCATCGCCGAGCACGCCCGCGGTCTTCTTGGCGGCCATTTTGGTCATCAAGGCAACGTCGTCCAGAACGGTGGCGATGTCATCGATCAGCACCAGCAAACTGCTTCCTGCCATGAATCCTGTTTCCTTTTATGTATGAATGTTGCGAAGCATAACGCGACCATAGACCACGCGGTGCATTCTTGAGCGCTGCGCGAGGCCGGTGCTACCATGCGCAACCGCCAGAACAGGCAAGGAACCACCGGGTTTATGAGCACAATCCGCGAGCGCAACAAAGAACTGATCCTGCGTGCCGCCAGTGAGGAGTTTGCCGACAAGGGCTTCGCTGCGACCAAAACCAGCGACATCGCCGCCAAGGCGGGATTGCCCAAGCCCAACGTCTACTACTACTTCAAGTCCAAGGAAAACCTTTACCGCGAGGTACTGGAAAGCATCATCGTGCCGATTTTGCAGGCCTCGACCCCGTTCAATCCGGACGGCGTACCGAGCGAAGTGCTGAGCGGCTACATCCGCTCGAAGATCCGCATCTCCCGCGATCTGCCGTTCGCCTCGAAAGTGTTCGCCAGCGAAATAATGCACGGCGCCCCACACCTGAGCGCCGACCTGGTCGAGCAACTCAACGGCCAAGCCAAGCACAACATCGACTGCATCCAGAGCTGGATCGACCGCGGCCAGATCGCCCCGATCGACCCTAATCACCTGATGTTCAGCATCTGGGCCGCGACCCAGACTTACGCCGACTTCGACTGGCAGATTTCTGCGGTGACCGGCAAGGACAAGCTGGACGAGGCGGATTACGAGGCGGCGGCGCAGACGATTATCCGGTTGGTGCTGAAGGGGTGTGAGCCGGATCAGTAAGACCGCGTTGACTGCTTCGCGAGCAGGCTCGCTCCCACATTGGATCTGTGGCGTTCAAAAATCCCCTGTGGGAGCGAGCCTGCTCGCGAACGGCGGCAACACAGAACAATGCTCAAACCCAAATCGCATCCCACAGGGGATAGTCGCCAATTTTCTCGACCAGACCTGCCCGCAACGGGTTGGCCACGATATACCGAGCCAACTTCACCAGATCTTCTTCTCTGCGCAATGCACGATCATGAAAGCCTGATTGCCAAATACTGGTGTCTCTACCCGTTGAGAGATTCACGGCTTTGGTACTGAGGGATTTGGTTCGCTGCATCAACTCACCAAGCGAACCACTCTTCAATTCGATCAGCCAGTGAAAATGATCCGGCATGACAACCCATGCCAGCGTGTTTGCAAATCCCTTTCCCTCTGCGACCCGGAACTGGTTCACGACCAATCGGCCAAGCGCAAAGTCGTTGAAAATAGGGCGTCTCCCCGCCGTATTGGTAGTCAGCAGGTAGATGCGGTTGTGTTCGGAGTAGCGGCCGACTCGCAAGCGATGTGAAGCAGATAGATCCAGCATTCCTTTGCCTTTTCATATGCGGTTTATGAAAAGGCTAGTTCTGTGAATGTCGGAGCAGGTGCCGGTTTTTAGCAAGATGTGTTTTTGAGATCGTATTCGCGAGCAGGCTCGCTCCCACAGGGGGGTCGGGGTATTCAGACATTTTGTGTCGAACCACAAATCCAATGTGGGAGCGAGCCTGCTCGCGAAAGCGATTAATCAGACGCTAACAATCAAGCAGCCACCCCCGCATCCGCCCGCAACTCCAGCGCCTCCACCGCTTTAATCGCCACTTGCTCATCAATATCCGACAGATCGCCGCTGATCCCGATCGCTCCCAGCACATTCCCCGCCTGATCACGAATCAACACACCGCCCGGTGCTGGCACGACGCTGCCCTGACCCATGCTGTTCAGCGCAGCAATAAAGGCCGGGCGTTGTTGGGCGTCGAGGGCGAGCAGGCGCGAGCCTTTGCCGAGGGCGATGGCGCCCCAGGCTTTGCCGATGGCGATTTGTGGGCGCAGAAGGCTGGCGCCGTCTTCGCGTTGCAGGGTCACCAGGTGGCCGCCGGTGTCGAGTACTGCGATGGTCAGGGGGGCGGCGTTGATGCCGCGCCCTGCGTTGATGGCCTCGTTGACCAGTTTGACTGCGACTTTCAAGGTTAAAGCGCTCATGGTGCCGTCCTCATTTTGTTATAGGGAAAGTCGTGGGCCTGCGGTTTTGTGCCGCAGTCCGATGCAACAAATAGAACACAATGAATTATTTTTTTGTATACAATAATTCTCGAAAAGCGCCACATGCGACGAAAAGCCACAGTCATAAAGGCTTCCGACGAATGAAACAGGCGCTTGAGAAAATGGATTGACCTGCGCCGTCCGCCGTGAATACACTCTGCG
>NZ_JBIVJB010000116.1:0-12463 GCF_044750025.1 Pseudomonas sp. NPDC088885
CAGACACAAACGGCGACAGGATCAGCGAGAACACGATCGGCGCCAACCACCACAGGAAGCGCAGATCCAGCCACGCCATGCCGCCGGCCCACACCAGGCCCAGCAACATCTGCGAGCCATGGCGGCGGAACGCTTCGCCCCACGGCGTGTCGTCATCGTCACGCTGCGGCGAATTCCACACCACTTCCCAACCAAGGAAGGCGCTCACCACGAACACGGTATGGAACAGCATGCGCACCGGCGCCAGCAGCACCGAGAACAGCATTTCCATCAGCATCGAAATGAACAGACGGAACGCCCCGCCGAACTCTTTCGCGCCCTTGGCCCAGATCAGGATGATGCTCAACAATTTCGGCAGGAACAGCAGCACGATGGTGGTCGAGAACAGCGCAATCGCCTTGTCCGGGTGCCATTGTGGCCACAGCGGATAGAGCTGACGCGGTTCGAGGAAGTACTGCGGCTCCATCAGCGTGTTCACCGCCAACAGCGCGGTCGACAACACGAGGAAGAAGAACCACAACGGCGCCGACGGTACGACATCACGCCGGTCAGGAACACCGCGCGGTGCACCGGGTGCATGCCTTTGACCAGGAACAGACGGAAGTTCATCAGGTTGCCGTGGCACCAGCGACGGTCACGCTTGAGTTCGTCGAGCAGGTTCGGTGGCAGTTCTTCGTAGCTGCCCGGCAAGTCGTAGGCAATCCACACGCCCCAACCGGCACGGCGCATAAGCGCGGCTTCAACGAAGTCGTGAGACAGAATCGCACCGGAGAACGCCCCTTTACCTGGCAACGGCGCCAGGGCGCAGTGGTCGATAAACGGCTTCATGCGGATGATCGCGTTGTGACCCCAGTAGTGGGATTCACCCAACTGCCAGAAGTGCAGACCGGCGGTAAACAGCGGGCCGTACACGCGGGTCGCAAACTGCTGCATACGCGCATAGAGAGTGTCCATGCCCGACGCACGCGGCGCGGTCTGGATGATCCCGGCGTCCGGCGTGGCTTCCATCAAGCGCACCAGACTGGTCAGGCACTCGCCGCTCATTACCGAGTCAGCGTCGAGAACGACCATGTACTTGTAGTCACCGCCCCAACGACGGCAGAAGTCGTCGAGGTTACCGCTCTTGCGCTTTACCCGACGGCGACGGCGGCGATAGAAGATCTTGCCGAAGCCTTTGGCCTCGCGGCAGACGTCCAGCCAGGCCTGTTGCTCGGCAACACAGATATCGGTGTCGTTACTGTCGCTGAGGACGAAGAAGTCGAAGCGATCGAGATCACCGGTAGCCGCGACCGATTCGAACGTAGCGCGCAGACCGGCGAATACGCGCGGTACGTCTTCGTTGCAGATCGGCATTACCAACGCGGTACGCGCGTCTTTGGCAATCGGCTCGTTGCCGGCGCTTTTGCCGGAGATACGGTATTTATCGTGACCGGTGAGCAACTCGAGGAAGCCCATCAGCGCCGTCCAGAAACCGGCCGACACCCAGCAGAACAGAATCCCGAAGAGAATCAGGATGCTGGTTTGCAGCGCATACGGCAGCACTTGCGTGGCGGTTTGCAGCAGCGGCTGGTGCAGGACTTCGTCGAGATCGACGAACGACCAGCCCTGGTACGGCATGATGCCTTTCATGTACCAGCCAGCAACGATGGTCTGGCCGAGCATCAGCACCAGCAGAATATAGCGACGGATCGAACCAACGGTGCGCCAGCGCGCCGCCGGCAGAACGTTTTCGTCCTTCGGCGGCTGTGGCGGGTTGGTGCGACCGGTCAGACGGCGCCAGCCACGCACCAGAATATTGGTGCGCCACGGCTCCGGAACCACCTTGGTGCGGCGGATCGGCGGGGTAGCCTTGAGGCTGACCCGACCGCTGGCGTCGAGCACCAGCATTTCCGCTTCTTCCAGCTCTTCAGCCGTGCTCAGGGTCAGGCGCTTGCCCACCGAAGCCTGGGCGGCTTCGGCAGGGGCGTCGAACGTCGAGGACGACAGGCGTTCATGCAACTCGCTGAACGACTGGCAGCCCGCGAGTTCCGCGCGCTGCTCGTCGGTCATCGGCAGATGCGCCAGATACTCGGACAGAGTCTCTGGCTGTACTTGAGAGTTACTCATCGGCAGGCAACTGATAGCTCCAGGTCTCGGTGATGACTTCTTCAGTCGGCGCCGATTCCGGTGTGGCTGGGGCCGCGTCCGCAGCTACAGGCTGCTTGGCGTCTTTGTTGGCCTTGTCCTTGGCATCTGCAGCAGGCTTGGCATCGGCCTGTTGAGCCTGTTTGGCCTCGGCTGCCTTGGCTTCCTTGTCTTCTTTCTCTTGTTGCTTGGCGGCAACCTTGTCGGCCTTGGCGACGGACGAGTTGGACGCCGGCACCGACGACTTGGCCAGATCAGCCGTTACCACCGGCTGAACCAGTGCGGCACGCATCTCGGTCGACTTGCCTGCGTCTTTGATTTTCATCCGCAGGGTCAAGCGCCAGCCCTTGGTTTCCGGGTTGTAGCGCACGCTGTTCTCGACCAGTTCGGCGTTGTCGCCGACGCTGACCTGACTGCGAACGTCAGCGTCCGGGGCCAGGGCCGCCAGCGATGGACCTTCGAAATCGACCAGATAGGCAACGCTGCCATCCGGCTGACGGATCAGGTTCGATTGCTTGACGTCACCGGTCGAACGCAGAGTCTGCGAGACCCAGGCGCTGTCCGGCGCGTGAATCGCCGCTTCGTCCATCGTCCAGTGCATGCGGTAAGCGAAGTCCAGCGGCTGGCCCGGCTCCGGCATTTTTTCCGGGCTCCAGAACGCAACGATGTTGTCGTTGGTTTCGTCGGCGGTCGGAATCTCTACCAGATCAACGGTGCCTTTGCCCCAGTCACCCTTCGGCTCGATCCAGGCGCTTGGACGCTTGTCGTAGCGATCGTCGAGGTCTTCGTAGTGGCTGAAGTCGCGACCACGCTGCAGCAGACCGAAACCACGCAGGTTTTCGACGCTGAAGTTGCTCACTGCCAGGTGTTTCGGATTGTTCAGCGGACGCCAGATCCACTCGCCGTTGCCGGCATGGATCGACAGACCGCTGGAGTCGTGCAGTTCACGACGATAGTTGAGGACTTTCGACGGCTGGTTGGCGCCGAACAGGAACATGCTGGTCAGCGGTGCGATGCCCAGTTTGCCGACCTTGTCACGCAGGAACATCTGCGCTTTGACGTCGACAATGGTGTCGCTGCCCGGACGCAGGATCAGACGATAGGCACCGGTGGCGCGCGGCGAGTCGAGCAAGGCGAAGATCACCAGATGCTTGTCGCCCGGCTTCGGCTGCTGAATCCAGAACTCGCGGAAACGCGGGAATTCTTCGCCCGACGGCAGCGCGGTATCAATCGCCAGACCACGGGCCGACAGACCGTAGGTATGACCCTTGCCAACGACGCGGAAGTAGCTCGCGCCAAGCATGGTCATGATTTCGTCTTGCTTGTCGGCCTTGTTGATCGGGTACAGCACACGGAAACCGGCATAACCCAGTTGCTCAGTGGCCTTAGGATCGAATTTCAGGTCGCCGAAATCGAAGCGGGTCGGATCGTATTTGATCTCTTCGACGGTGTTCGCCGTGATTTCGTTGATTTTGACCGGCGTGTCGAAGTGCATGCCCTGGTGATAGAAGGACAACTTGAACGGGGTCTTCTGATCAGCCCACTCAGCCTTTTCGGTGAGGAAGCGAATTTTTTGATAGTCCGCGAACTTCATGTCGCGGAACTCGTTCGGCAGGTTGCTGCGCGGGGCTTCGAACTTCTGCCCGGCCAGCTCTTTTGCCTTGGCCGATACATCGTCAAGATTGAACGCCCAAAGCTGACCGGCGCTGAGCAGGCACAGGAGCGCCGAGCCCGCTACCAGAGCACTTCGCATGCGTTTGGCAGACAATTTTGCTGCATTACAGGGACTAACAATCACGAGCAACCCTCGCCGAAAACAGATCAATAAACCAACGGCCAGATGAAGTGCCTGTAGGGTTTTCGGCAGTGAAAAACCGACCTTCCAGAACACTCTTGCCAAGTTGGCGAGCATTGTTCCGACTCCGCTGGGGCAAAATGATTCCCCAATCGGCTCCGGACAAGTCTCTACCTAAGTCAAAACGGACCAACGAACGCTGATCCCCGTAGCGCGCGATTATCTAGTAGCCCGCATGACAAAGCATCGGGGGTAACCAAGTATTTATCGCGAAAAATGCCTGTTTTCAGTCGAAACGCCCTTAAAAAGATGTTTCAAGCGCTTTCAGGTCTGTAACAGGAAGGTTACCGGGCCATCATTGACCAGGTGCACCTGCATATCCGCGCCGAATCTACCTGATGCCACAGTGCCATGCATCTGTTTCGCTTTGCCTAATAGATAGTCGAACAATTCCTCGCCCAGGGCCGGAGGTGCTGCGCTGGAAAAACCCGGGCGCAACCCGCTCTTGGTGTCGGCTGCGAGGGTGAACTGAGAGACCAGCAGCAACCCGCCGCCAACATCCGCCAGGGACAAGTTCATCTTGCCCTCGGCGTCGCTGAATACCCGATAGTTAAGCAGCTTATGCAGAAGTTTGTCGGCGCTGGCACGCGTGTCGTCGGGTTCGACCGCCACCAGCACCAGCAAACCTTGATCGACCGCGCCTACGACCTCGCCCGCCACTTCCACCCGCGCGTTACTGACGCGCTGCAAAAGGCCCTTCATGCTTCTTCGGGCGGCAGGTCGAGCAAGCGTCGCGCCATGTTGCCGGCCGCGCGCACCAGGGCATCGGTGATGCCCGGTTCGGAGGCGGCGTGGCCTGCGTCGCGGATCACCTGCAATTCGCTGTTCGGCCAGGCTTGATGCAGTTCCCAGGCATTGTCGAGCGGGCAGATCACGTCATAACGGCCGTGAATGATCACGCCCGGCAAATGCGCGATCTTGCCCATGTCGCGAATCAACTGGTTCGGTTCAAGGAACGCGTTGTTGGTGAAATAGTGGCATTCGATCCGTGCAATCGACAGCGCGCGCTGCGGCTCGGAGAAACGATCGACCACCAGCGGGTTCGGCCGCAGGGTCGCGGTGCGCCCTTCCCACGTCGACCAGGCTTTGGCCGCGTGCATCTGCGCAATCTGGTCGTTGCCGATCAGACGTTTGTGGAAAGCGCTGAGCAGGTCGTCGCGTTCGTCCAGCGGGATCGGCGCGATGTAGTCCTGCCAGTAATCAGGGAACAGACGGCTGGCACCGGCCTGATAGAACCACTCGATTTCCTGCGGACGGCAGAGAAAGATCCCACGCAGGATCAGACCATGAACACGTTCCGGGTGAGTTTGCGCGTAGGCCAGCGCCAGCGTCGAACCCCACGAGCCACCGAACAGCACCCATTTTTCGATGCCCAGGTGTTTACGGATGCGCTCAAGGTCGGCGACCAGATCCCAGGTGGTGTTGTTTTCCAGGCTGGCGTGCGGCGTGGAGCGACCGCAACCGCGCTGGTCGAAGGTCACAATGCGATACAGATTCGGATCGAAATAGCGACGGCTCTGCGCGTCGCAACCGGCGCCGGGGCCGCCGTGGATGAACACAACCGGCAAACCCTCGGGTGAACCGCTTTCGTCGACGTACAGCGTGTGGGTGTCATCGACAGCCAGATCGTGCCGGGCGTGAGGTTTGATCTGCGGAAACAAAGTCTGCATTGCGCGCTCCGTAAGGGGTCGAGGTCATCCCTGGGGGGACTTCTATTATTCTGCCGTTGGGCATCATAAACCCGATTTACGTCAATGAGCATGCCTGTGGACTTGATCGTTCCCACGCTCTGCGTGGGAATGCCTCTTGGGACGCTCCGCGTCCAGTGACGCGGAGCGTCATGGGCTGCATTCCCACGCAGAGCGTGGGAACGATCAAAACCTGTGGGAGCGAGCCTGCTCGCGAAAGCGGTGTGTCAGTCAACGTAGATGTTGGCTGACCGGACGGCTTCGCGAGCAGGCTCGCTCCCACAAGGGGGTTATGCGGTGTAGTGAGACTTTGCCCAGGCTAGATAGCCTTGTAGCAGTTCCTTGAGCACTACTTGCGTCGGCTCAGCCAGGTCGGCGCGATAGCGGAACGGTTCGAACTCTTCCATGTAGGTGCTCTGGCACAACTCCAGTTGCACGGCGTGGATGTTCTCGGCCGGGTTGCCGTAATGCCGGGTGATGTGACCGCCCTTGAAGCGGCCGTTGAGCACATGGCTGTAGTGGCTGTGGCCGGCGCAGATTGCTTCGAGCTGACTGGCCAGTTGCGGATCACAACTGGCGCCGTTGAAGGTGCCGAGGTTGAAGTCCGGCAGCTTGCCGTCGAACAGGTGCGGGATGATCGAACGGATCGAGTGCGCATCGAACAGCAACGCGTAACCGAACTCGGCCTTCAATCGCGCCAGCTCTTCTTGCAGCGTGCGGTGATACGGCGTCCAGATCTGCTTCAGATACGTCGCGCGCTCTTCCTTCGACGGCTCGTGCCCTTCGCGGAACAACGCAATGCCATCGAACAACGTCGCCGGATACAGCCCGGTGGTCGCCCCGGCGTATAGCGGCTTATCGTCGGACGGTCGATTCAGATCGATGACGAATCGTGAATACTCAGCCGCCAACGTGCTCGCGCCCAGCTCTTCGGCAAAGTCGTACAGCTGCGGAATGTGCCAGTCAGTGTCCGGCAGGCTTTTCGCGTCAGAGATCAACCCGGTTTCCACCGCAGGCGTCAGGCGTACGCCAGCGTGAGGCATGCTGATCAGCAGCGGCACGCGACCTTGTTTGAAGTTCAGAACCTTATCCACAACCGCTCTCCTACAGACTTGATTCGACGCCGTGACGGACGACGCGTTTGTCCAGATCACCACCGAGCCAATAGGCCAGATCCGCCGGACGATCGATGTGCCAGGCGACGAAATCCGCGACCTTGCCGACTTCCAGCGAACCGTGAGTGTCGGCCATGCCCAGTGCTTGCGCGGCATGAATCGTCGCACCGGCCAGGGCCTCTTCCGGGGTCATGCGGAAACAGGTGCACGCCATGTTCAGCATCAGCCGCAACGACAGCGCCGGCGAAGTGCCGGGGTTGAGGTCGCTGGCGATGGCGATTTTCACCTTGTGCTTGCGCAGGGCTTCCATAGGCGGCAACTGGGTTTCGCGCAGAAAGTAGAACGCGCCCGGCAGCAACACGGCGACGGTATCGGCTTCGGCCATGGCGATGGCGTCGGCCTCGTCCATGAACTCCAAGTGATCGGCAGACAACGCCTTGTACCGTGCAGCGAGGCTGGAGCCGTGCAGCGAGGACAATTGTTCGGCGTGCAGCTTCACCGGCAGACCGAGTTGTTGCGCAGCGATAAACACGCGCTCGACCTGCTCCGGCGAGAAGGCCAGGTATTCGCAGAACGCATCCACCGCATCGACCAGACCTTCGGCGGCGAGCGCGGGGAGCATTTCGTTGCAGACCAGATCGATGTAATCGTCCGCGCGATCCTTGTACTCCGGCGGCAGCGCGTGGGCGGCCAGACAGGTGCTGCGCACGCTGATCGGCAGCTGTTTTTCGAGGCGACGGATGACCCGGAGGATTTTGCGTTCGTTGACCAGATCGAGGCCGTAGCCGGATTTCATTTCGACCGTGGTCACGCCGTCGCGCATCAGACTTTTCAGGCGTTTGGCGGCGCTGGCGAACAGCTCGTCTTCCGTCGCTTCACGCGTCGCGCGCACGGTGCTGGCGATGCCGCCGCCGGACGCCGCGATCTCGGCGTAGCTGACGCCTTGCAGACGCTTTTCAAATTCGCCGCTGCGGTTGCCGCCGAACACCGTGTGGGTGTGGCAGTCGATCAGGCCGGGGGTGACCCACGCGCCTTGCAGATCATTAACCGCCGGGTATTCGCCGGACGGTAATTGCTTGCGCGGGCCGATCCACTCGATGTGCGCACCGGACGTCACGATGGCCGCATCCTCGATGATCGAGTAGACGCCTTGCGCCATGGTTGCGACGTGGCAGTGTTGCCAGAGGGTTTTCACTGTTGGCCTCCGTTGGGGTTGGTGATCGTTCCCACGCTCTGCGTGGGAATGCAGCCCGTGACGCTCCGCGTCACTGGACGCGGAGCGTCCCTTGAGGCATTCCCACGCGGAGCGTGGGAACGATCAGTGGGTGGATTACAAACTAGGCAAAAGCTTCGCCGGAACCAGATCGGTCAGGCAGCGCGAAGCCAACAACTCAGTCGCCGCATTGATATCTGGCGCGAAGAACCGGTCTTTCTCATAAAACGGCACTTCCTTACGCAGAATCGCCCGCGCCTGTTCCAGCTTCGCCGAGGTCTTCAGACCGTTACGCAGATCCAGCCCCTGCACCGCCGCCAGCCATTCCACCGCGAGAATCCCGCGAGTGTTTTCGGCCATTTCCCACAGACGCTTGCCCGCCGCCGGTGCCATGGAAACGTGGTCTTCCTGGTTAGCCGAAGTCGGCAGACTGTCCACCGAATGCGGATGCGACAACGCTTTGTTCTCGCTGGCCAGCGCCGCTGCGGTCACCTGCGCAATCATGAATCCGGAATTCACGCCGCCATTGGCCACCAGGAACGGCGGCAGTTGCGACATGTGCTTGTCCATCATCAGCGAGATGCGGCGTTCGCTCAGCGAGCCGATTTCGGCAATGGCCAATGCCATGTTGTCAGCGGCCATGGCCACCGGTTCGGCGTGGAAGTTACCGCCAGAGATCACGTCGCCTTCAGCGGCAAACACCAACGGGTTATCGGAAACCGCGTTGGCCTCAACCGCCAGCACTTCAGCGGCCTGACGGAACTGGGTCAGGCAGGCGCCCATGACTTGCGGCTGGCAGCGCAGCGAGTACGGATCCTGAACCTTCTCGCAATTCTGATGCGAATCGGACACTTCGCTGCGCTCACCGAGCAGATCACGATAAGCCGCAGCCGCATCGATCTGGCCTTTCTGGCCACGCGCCGCATGAATGCGGGCATCGAAGGGCGAACGCGAACCCAAAACCGCTTCAACCGTCAGACCGCCCAGCGCCAACGCGCCGGCAAACAAATCTTCACCTTCAAACAACCCACGCAGCGCGAACGCGGTGGAAACCTGAGTACCGTTGAGCAGCGCCAGACCTTCTTTCGCTGCCAACGTCAGCGGCGTCAGACCCGCGACTTTCAGCGCTTCAACCGCTTCCATCCACTCGCCTTTGTAGCGTGCCTTGCCCTCGCCCAGCAGCACCAGCGACATGTGCGCCAACGGCGCCAGATCGCCCGACGCACCCACCGAACCTTTCAACGGAATGTGCGGATAAACCTCGGCGTTGATCAACGCGATCAGCGCATCGATCACCACGCGGCGAATGCCGGAGAAACCACGGCTGAGGCTGTTGACCTTGAGCACCATGACCAGACGCACCAACTCATCGCTGATCGGCACGCCAACACCGGCGGCGTGGGACAACACCAGCGAGCGCTGCAGGTTTTCCAGGTCTTCGCTGGCGATGCGCGTCGAGGCCAGCAGGCCGAAACCGGTGTTGATGCCGTAGGCAGTGCGGTTCTCGGCGAGGATCTGCTCGACGCAAGCGACGCTGGCTTCGATCTGCGCCGAGGCGCTGTTGTCGAGCGTCAGCTTGACCGGGTTCTGGTAGACGTCACGCAGTTGGGCCAGGCTCAGTTGGCCGGGAATCAGGTTCAGCGCAGTCATTTAAATGCTCCTTTTGAGAGTTTGTTATTAACTTGCCATTCGCTCCGGAGCATTCCGTTATCCGTCGCTTTCAGCCTTGTGGGCATCCGGCGCCTTGGCACGCTGGCAGGGTAGTTTTTCAATGCAAATTCGATAGAACGTTGTGCAGCAGATTCGGGTTTTTCAACACGCTCGCGGCGGCGGCAATATCCGGCGCCAGCCAGCGATCCTGATCGTAGGCCGGGACGGTTTCACGCAGCAGTCGCCACGCGCGGTCAGTGCCGGCGCCGAAGCGTTGTTCCTTGAGGAATTCAAACGCCTGCGCCGCCAGCAGATATTCGATGGCGAGGATCTGCGTGCAGTTTTCCAGCGCGCGATGCAGCTTCAGCGCGGCGTTGGTGCCCATGCTCAAGTGGTCTTCCTGCAGGCCGGAAGTGATGTAGTTGTCGAGCACCGCCGGTTGCGCCAATTGACGGTTTTCCGCGCATAACGATGCAGCGACGTACTGGACGATCATCATCCCGGAGTTCACCCCCGGATTGGCCACCAGAAATGCCGGCAGGCCACTGACGTGCGGGTTGACCAAACGATCGAGGCGACGCTCGGCGATCGAGCCGATTTCAGCCATGGCAATCGCCAGCAAATCCGCCGCCATCGCCACCGATTGGCCGTGCGGATTGGCTTGCGACATCACCCGGAAATTATCCGGCGTGCCCAGCAATAGCGGGTTGTCGGTGCAGCCGTTGAGTTCGGCTTCGATCTGCTTGATCGCATGGTCGAGTTGATCACGCGCCGCGCCGTGTACTTGCGGGATAGAACGAATGCTCAGCGCATCCTGAGTGCGAATGCCTTTGCTCGACGCAATCACTTCACTGCCATCGAGCAATGCGCGCAAATTGATGCCGACCTGCTGCATGCCCGGGTGCGGTTTCAACGCGATGATCTCGGCATCGAAGGCGTCGATCTGACCGCGCTGCGCTTCGAAACTCATCGCACCGATGACGTCGGCCCACTGCACCAGCCGCGTGGCATCGGCAATCGCCAGACAGCTGAGGCCAGTCATGCACGGCGTGCCGTTGACCAGACACAAACCGTCCTTCGCGCCGAGTTGCACCGGTTGCAGACCCTCTTCGGCCAATGCTTGTTGTGCGGAGATAATCTGCCCGCGATAGCTGACGTTGCCGACGCCGAGCAGCGTGATGCCGATGTGCGCCATGTGCGTCAGATAGCCGACTGAACCTTGCGACGGCACTTGCGGGGTGATGCCACGATTGAGCAGCGCCAGCAGCCCTTCGACGACCCGGCGATGCAGGCCGGATTTGCCGTGGCTGTAGTTGTGAATGGCGGCGCAGATGATCGCGCGGGTCTGCTCGTCGGCGAGTACCGGGCCGACGCCGCAGGCATGGCTGAGCAAAGTGTTGCGCGAGAGCTGGCTGAGTTGTTGGTCTTGCAGGGAAACGTTGGACAAACCGCCCAGACCGGTGTTGACGCCATAGGCGCGCTCGCCGCTGGCGACGATGCGCTGGACGATGGCCTGGGCATTTTCGATGCGCACCCAGGTGTCGCTCGACAGCTCCAGTTGAGCGCCGTGACGGGCGACAGCAACCACGTCCTGCCAACGCAGAGGAGCGCCGGTGATAACGATTTTTTCAGCCTGGGACATCTAAAACCTCTTGAGTTAGATCGTTCCCACGCTCTGCGTGGGAATGCCGCCTGGGACGCTCCGCGTCCCGATTTCTGCTCTGTGCAGGGTGACGCGGAGCGTCACGGGATGCATTCCCACGCAGAGCGTGGGAACGAGCGTCAGACTACTGCCGCACGCCGCTGCACGAATCGGTCAACGTACTCATCCGCCGGCGAATGCAGAATCTCGCGTGGCGTGCCGACCTGAATCAACCGCCCATCCTTGAGAATCGCAATCCGGTTACCAATGCGCACCGCCTCATCAAGGTCGTGGGTGATAAACACGATGGTCTTGTGCAACGTCTTTTGCAGCTCGAGCAACTGATCCTGCATCTCGGCGCGGATCAGCGGATCCAGCGCACTGAACGCTTCGTCCATCAGGATGATGTCGGTGTCTGCCGCCAAGGCCCGGGCCAGACCAACACGCTGACGCATGCCGCCGGAGAGTTGGTGCGGGTATTTGTTTTCGTAGCCCTTCAGGCCCACGGTGTTGATCCAGTGCAGCGCGCGTTCTGCGCACATTTGCTTGCTCTCGCCGCGCACTTTCAAGCCGTAGGCGACGTTGTCGAGTACGGTTTTGTGCGGCAGCAGGCCGAAGCTCTGGAACACCATGCTGATCTTGTGCCGGCGAAATTCGCGCAGGGCTTCCATGTCGTATTGCAGGATGTCGACGCCGTCGACAAGGATCGCGCCGCTGGTTGGGTCGATCAGCCGGTTGAAGTGACGAACCAGAGTCGATTTACCGGAACCGGAGAGGCCCATGATCACGAAGATCTCGCCAGTACCGATGCTCAACGACAGATCGTTAACGCCGACCACGCAACCGGTTTCGCTCAATACCTGATCCTTGGTCTTGCCCTGACCGACCATGGCCAGCGCATCCTTGGCGCGGTTGCCGAAAATCTTGAAGACGTTTTTGACTTCGATCTTGCTCACGGTTGCGTTGCTCATTTGCTCACCTCATGCCGTGGCCGACCGTACGCCTGAGTAATGCGGTCGATGACCACTGCGAGAATCACGATCGCCAGACCGGCCTCAAGACCTCGTCCGACGTTGAGGGTCTGAATCCCCACCAACACATCTTCACCCAGACCACGGGCGCCAATCATCGAGGCGATCACCACCATCGACAGGGCCATCATGGTGGTGTATCGCA
>NZ_JBIVJB010000117.1:0-12060 GCF_044750025.1 Pseudomonas sp. NPDC088885
GCCAGTACGGTGAGGCCAAGTGGCAAGGGCGTTCCTACATTCTGGTCGACACCGGTGGTATCTCCGGTGACGAGCACGGTATGGACGAAAAAATGGCCGAGCAGTCGCTGCTGGCCATTGAAGAAGCGGATGTTGTGCTGTTCCTGGTAGATGCCAAGGCCGGTTTCACCGCCGCCGACCAGATGATCGCCGAACACCTGCGCAAACGTAACAAGCGTTCCTACGTGGTTGCCAACAAGGTCGACAACATCGACCCGGAAATGGCCCGCGCTGAATTCGCACCACTGGGCATGGGCCACGCGATTCCGATCGCTGGTGCTCACGGCCGTGGCATCACGCAGATGCTGGAAATCGCCCTGGGTGATTTCCCGCGTGATGAAGAAGAGCCGGAAGACGGCGAAGAAGAAATCGTTGCCGAAGGTGAGGAAGCCAAGCGCATTCCTGGCCCGAGCGAAAAAGACGGAATCAAGATCGCCATCATCGGTCGTCCGAACGTCGGCAAATCGACCCTGGTCAACCGTATGCTCGGTGAAGACCGGGTAATCGTTTATGACCAGCCCGGCACCACCCGCGACAGTATCTACATCCCGTTCGAGCGGAATGAAGAGAAGTACACGCTGATCGACACCGCCGGTGTGCGCAAGCGCGGCAAGATCCACGAAGAAGTCGAAAAATTCTCCGTGGTCAAAACCCTGCAAGCGATCAAAGACGCCAACGTGGTGATCTTTGTGATGGACGCCCGTGAAGGTGTGGTCGATCACGACCTCAACCTGCTCGGCTTCGCCATCGAGTCGGGCCGTGCGCTGGTTATCGCGATCAACAAGTGGGACGGCATGACGCCGAGCGAGCGCGACTTCGTCAAGGTCGAGCTGCAGCGTCGTCTGTTCTTCGTTGACTACGCTGACATCCACTTCATCTCGGCACTGCACGGCACTGGCGTGGGCAACCTCTACGCGTCCGTACAGAACTCGTTCAAGTCCGCGGTTACCCGCTGGCCGACCAACCGTCTGACCCAGATTCTGGAAGACGCGGTGGGCGAGCACGCGCCACCGATGGTCAACAACCGCCGGATCAAGCTGCGTTACGCTCACTTGGGTGGTGCTAACCCGCCGATCATCGTGATCCACGGTAACCAGATCGAGAAAGTGCCGAAGTCGTATGTGCGCTATCTGGAGAACACTTACCGTCGTGTGCTCAAGCTGGTCGGTACGCCGATCCGCATCGAGTTCAAGGGCGGCGAGAACCCGTACGAAGGCAACAAAAACACCCTGACCGACCGCCAGGTCAACAGGAAGCGTCGGATGATGTCGCACAGCAAGAAAGCCGACAAAAAGCGCCGCGACAAGAAGTAAGGTCGCGGGTCATTGATCGTTCCCATGCTCCGCGTGGGAATGTATCCCGTGACGCTCTGCGTCACAAAAGCGGCGGACGCAGAGCGTCCAAGGCTGCATTCCCACGCAGAGCGTGGGAACGATCAACTTGAGAGAGGGGTGCCATCCGGCGCCCTTTTTTTATGGGCGCCGGATGGGCTATCCTCGGGCTCTCCCGCGCCGTCGTCAGAGCCGGGTGTTGAGCAGGGAACCCCCGATGATCACCAGTAAGCTGCCGAATGTCGGCATCACTATTTTCACGCAGATGTCTCAGCTCGCGGCGCAGACCGGCGCGATCAACCTGTCCCAGGGTTTTCCTGATTTCGACGGCCCGCAGTCGTTGCGTGACGCAGTCGGTCGGCACATTGCCAGTGGCCACAACCAATATTCGCCGATGACCGGTTTGCCGGCGTTGCGCGAACAGATTGCAGCGAAAATCGCGCGCAGCTATGGCGTGCAGGTCAATGCCGATAGCGAAGTGACCGTCACTCCCGGTGCGACTCAAGCCATCTTCTGTGCGATTCAGGCGGTTATCCACAGCGGCGACGAAGTCATCGTGTTCGATCCATGCTACGACAGCTATGCACCGGCGACGGAATTGGCGGGCGGTCGTTGCGTGCATGTGCAACTGAACCCGGATGACTTCTCCATCGATTTCGACCAGCTCGCGGCGGCCCTGAGCCCGCGCACGAAAATGATCGTCATCAACACCCCGCACAACCCGAGCGGCGCCCTGATCACCCGTGCGGAACTGGATCAACTGGCAGCGCTGATCCGCGACCGCGACATCTACCTGATCAGCGATGAAGTCTACGAACACCTGGTCTTCGACGGCGTGCCCCACGTCAGCGTGCTCGCGCACGAAGAGCTGTATCAGCGCGCCTTCGTGGTCAGCTCGTTCGGCAAGACCTATCACGTCACGGGCTGGAAAACCGGCTATGTCGTTGCGCCGCCGGCACTGACCGCCGAACTGCGCAAAGTCCATCAGTACGTCAGCTTCTGCGGCGTGACACCGCTGCAATACGCGCTGGCCGATTACATGGCCGAGCACCCGGAGCATGTCGAAGAGTTGCCGGGTTTTTATCAGGCCAAACGCGACCTGTTCTGCGACCTGCTGGCCCCGTCGCGCTTCACCTTCAGCCGTGTCGCGGGCACCTATTTCCAACTGGTCGATTACTCGCAGATTCGTCCTGATCTGAGCGATGTCGAGATGGCGATGTGGATGACCCGCGAACACGGCGTGGCGAGTATTCCGGTGTCGGTGTTCTACCAGAATCCACCGCAAGGCCAGCGCCTGGTGCGTCTGTGCTTTGCCAAGCGCGAGGAGACGCTGCGTGAAGCGGCGGCGAAACTATGCGTGATCTGAGTGCATTACCCGATCTGAATCTGGCGCTGATCCAGACCACCCTGGCCTGGCACGACCGTCAGGCCAACTTCGAGCATTTCGAGCAATTGCTGGAGCAAGCGCGTGGGGCGGATTTGATCATCCTGCCGGAAATGTTCACCACCGGTTTCTCCATGGAGTCAGAAACGCTCGCCGAAGCCGAGAACGGCCCAACCAGCAAATGGCTGCGGGTTCAGGCGGCGAAACTCGATGCGGTGATTACCGGCAGCGTGATTATTCAGGCCGCAGACGGCAGCCATCGTAATCGTCTGTTGTGGGCGCGGCCGGACGGCGAAGTGCTGCATTACGACAAGCGTCACCTGTTCCGCATGGCCGGTGAGCACAACCACTACACCCCCGGCGAGCGGCAGGTGCAGTTCGAACTGAAGGGCTGGCGCGTGCGTCCGCTGATTTGCTACGACCTGCGCTTCCCGGTGTGGAGCCGCGATTCGCAGGATACGGATTTGCTGCTGTACACCGCGAACTGGCCGGGTGCGCGGCGTTTGCACTGGAACCGTTTGCTACCGGCGCGGGCGATCGAAAACCTCTGCTATGTGGCGGCGGTGAATCGCGTTGGCACTGATGGCAAGGGCTTCGCTTATACCGGTGACAGTCAGGTGCTGGATTTTCAGGGCGAGAGCTTGCTGGCGGCGGGGGAGGCGGACGGTGTGTTCAAGGTGGTGCTGGAAGCGGCGCCATTGGCGACGTATCGCGAGCGCTTTCCAGCGAATCTGGATGCCGATACCTTCGAGTTCACCTGATTCCTGCAGCGCCTGACAGGCCGCCTTCGCGAGCAAGCTCGCTCCCACATTTGCTGATCGTTCCCACGCTCTGCGTGGGAATGCAGCCCGTGACGCTCTGCGTCACTGGACGCGGAGCGTCCCCTGATTCATTCCCACGCGGAGCGTGGGAACGATCGCCGTCAGCAGACAAAAAAAGGCCCCGAAGCTTTAGCTTCGGGGCCTTTTGCATTTCAGCAGTCGATTACGCCGCTTTCGCCTCAGGCTGGCTCAGCGAGCGGTTCAGCGCGCTGAACAAGGCCTTGAAGCTGGCCGTGGTGATGTTTTCATCGATACCCACGCCGTGCACCGCACGTTCGCCGTTCACACGCAGCTCGATGTACGCCGCCGCTTTGGCGTTGGTGCCGGCGCCGATTGCGTGTTCGTTGTAGTCCATGATCTCCACCGGAATCGGCAGGCCGGCGACCAGTGCTTCCAGCGCACCGTTGCCCTTGCCGCGCCAGTGCAGGTTGGTTTCGCCCTGACCTTTGCTCGCCACTTCCACTTCAACATTGCTGTTGCCGTTTTCTTCCTGCAAGCGATGGCTGACCAGCGCGTACGGGGTGTTGGCTTGCAGGTATTCGCTGATCAACAGCGAGTGAATCTGCTTGGCGGTCATCTCCAGACCGAGACGATCGGTTTCACGCTGCACGACCTGGCTGAATTCGATCTGCATGCGACGTGGCAGGCTGATGCCGTATTCCTGCTCCAGCAAGTACGCGATGCCGCCCTTGCCCGACTGGCTGTTGACGCGAATCACCGCCTCGTAGCTACGGCCGATGTCGGCCGGGTCGATCGGCAAGTACGGCACTTCCCACAGTGCGTCTGGTTTCTGCTGGGAGAAACCTTTGCGGATCGCATCCTGGTGCGAGCCGGAGAACGCGGTGTGCACCAGGTCGCCAACGTAAGGGTGACGCGGGTGAACCTGAATCTGGTTGCACTCTTCAACGACTTTGCGCACGCCGTCGATGTCGGAGAAGTCCAGCTGCGGGTCGAGACCCTGGGTGTACATGTTCAATGCGACGGTGACGAGGTCGACGTTACCGGTACGCTCGCCATTGCCGAACAGGCAGCCTTCGACGCGATCAGCGCCCGCCATCAGGCCCAGCTCGGTGGCGGCGACGCCGGTGCCACGGTCGTTGTGGGTGTGCAGGCTGATGATCACGCTGTCACGACGATTGATGTTGCGGCCGAACCACTCGATCTGATCGGCGTAGATGTTCGGCGTCGCGCACTCAACGGTGGCGGGCAGGTTGAGGATCATCTTGTGCTCAGGCGTCGGGTTCCACACCTCGATCACCGCGTCACAGACTTCCTTGGCGAATTCCAGCTCGGTAGCGCTGAAGGTTTCCGGCGAGTATTCGAACGTCCACTCGGTGTCCGGCTGCATCGCGGCGTATTTGACGAACAGCTTCGCGGCGTTCACGGCGATGGCCTTGATGCCGTCCTTGTCCTGGTTGAAGACGATACGACGGAAAGAAGGCGAAGTGGCGTTGTACAGGTGAACGATGGCTTTCTTCGCGCCGCGCAGGGATTCGAAGGTGCGCTCAATCAAGTCTTCACGACCCTGGGTCAGCACCTGAATGGTGGTGTCGTCCGGGATGTGGCCTTCTTCGATGAGGGTGCGCACGAAGTCGAAGTCGGTTTGCGAAGCGGCCGGGAACGAGGCTTCGATTTCCTTCACGCCGACTTGCACCAGGGTTTTCCAGAAGCGCAGCTTTTTCACCGCGTCCATCGGCTCGATCAGCGACTGGTTGCCGTCACGCAGGTCGGAGCTGCACCAGATCGGCGCGGTGTCGATGGTCTTCGACGGCCAGGTGCGATCCGGCAGGTTGATGACAGGAAACGCGCGGTATTTCGAAGACGGGTCTTTGAGCATGCTCATCGGGAAATTCCTTATTGTCTGGGCCGAAAAAAGGCGGCCTGCCGGTGTTACGAATATGTCGGGAAAAGCTCTGGGCGAGGCGCAGCGATTCAGCCTGGCAGTCGTGCGCTGACGAGGCACAGGCTGCGGTGCTGGCGAAGCTGAATGAGGGTGTGAGAGGTTTTCATGCCTTCAACCCTAACCGCGAGGGGAGAGGATGGCAAGCAGTCGAAAAAAATTGAGAGGAATACTCGGAAAGCGGGGTTTTGCAGGATTTTATTGCGCTGGAGATCGCTGGTCGTTGTGATATTTGCGCGAGGTTTGATTGGGGCGCAATCGAGGTATTTAGGAATTCATTGAGTATTGCTGTGTTGTATAGGCCGCCTTCGCGAGCAGGCTCGCTCCCACAGGGGATCTGTGTTGTGAGTAAGATCCAGTGTGGGAGCGAGCCTGCTCGCGAAGAGGCCGGTCGCCTTAACACATACTTAAGGTTGGAAGGCTCCAATGAAAATCGCCGGATCCACCCGCGCATCATTCAGGCTGACATTCCAGTGCATATGCGGCCCGGTCGCGCGGCCGGTCATGCCCACCTTGCCCACCACCGCGCCACGCGCCAGTTGCTGGCCGTCCTTCACATCAATCTTCGACATGTGGCAGAACATGCTGATAAAGCCCTGCCCGTGATCGACAAACACCGTGTTGCCATTAAAGAAGTAGTTGCCGATCAGAATCACCTTTCCCGCCGCCGGGGTCTTGATCGGCGTACCTGCCGGCACCGCAAAGTCGAGGCCCGCGTGCGGATTGCGTTCTTCACCATTAAAGAAGCGGCGCACACCAAACTTGCTCGACAGCGGCCCGTTGACCGGCTTGTCCAACAGCAGATTGCTCGGCGTGTTCGGGCTGAAGCTGCGATAGGCCTTGATCTGCACGGCCAGCTCACCCTCGATGCGCTTGAGGTTCGACTGATCCGGATTGACCTGCTGCTTGTTCTTCAGGGTGATGTGCTGTTCCGGGTATTTCTTGTTGCCGACAGTAAACGGCAGATTACGGCCGCCACTGCTGATCTGCTGCGCACCCGGTTTGACCGTCAACGGCACGCCGACGATTGCCAGCCAGTTGTCCTGTTCCTTGACCACCAGCACCGGTTTGCCTTGATAGGTGGCGGTCGGCGCCTGCGCGGCCGTGCCCAGATCAACCACGGCGACGCCACCCGGTACCGGTTTGTTGAGCATGCGGGTGATGTAGCTGTCGGCATGGGCGTTGAAGGTCAGGCAGAGCAAAAACAGTGGAGCCAGAAAACGCGGCATGGATCAGTCCAGTAAAGAAAGGGTGACAGGCGTCAGGTGATTGTCTTCGACGCGCACTTGCAGTTCGCCTTCGCCGAGTTTGGCTTTCAGGCGCTGGCCGGTGTGGGTCTGCGCGGCGTTAAGAATCGCATGGCCGCGCTCATCGAGCAGAATGCTGTAACCACGACCGAGGGTCGCCAACGGGCTGACCACATGCAGCGTCTGCATCTGACTGTGCAGTTGCAGACGACGGTTTTTCAGGCCTTCACGCATGGCACGCGGCAGACGTTCGGCGAGGCTGTCGAGGCGCTGGCGCAACATCGCCAATTGCCGCCCAGGATGTTGCCCGGCGAGGCGGGTTTCCAGACGGATCAGCCGCTCGCGACGGGTATTGAGACTGCGCTCGAAGGCCCGGCGCATGCGCATGTCCAGATCATCCAGACGTTGCGCTTGCTGGCGCAGACGTTCGCCGGGATGACGCAGGCGACGCGCCATGCCTTCGAGGCGCAGACGATCACGCATCAAACGGTCACGCATGCGCATCACCAGGCGGCGATGCAGGCTTTCGACCTGGCGGATCAGATGGCTGGAATCGGGCGCGAGCAATTCGGCAGCCGCAGATGGCGTCGGTGCGCGAACGTCAGCAACAAAGTCACTGATCGACACATCGGTTTCATGGCCAACAGCGCTGACAATCGGCGTCACGCAGGCATCGACGGCGCGGGCCACGGCTTCTTCGTTGAAACACCAGAGGTCTTCCAGCGAGCCGCCGCCACGGGCGAGGATCAGCGCATCGAAGCCACGGGCATCGGCCATTTTCAGCGCACGAACAATTTGTGCGGTGGCTTCGCGGCCCTGCACGGCGGTCGGAATCAACGTCAGTTGTACTTGCGGCGCACGGCGGCGGAACACGCTGATGATGTCGCGAATCACCGCGCCGGTCGGCGAACTGATAATGCCGATGCGCTGCGGATGCGCGGGCAACGGCACCTTGCGCTCGGCACTGAACAGCCCTTCGGCGCTGAGCTTTTCTTTCAGCGCATCGAAGGCCAGACGCAGCGCGCCGTCACCTGCCGGCTCCACGGTGTCGAGGATCAACTGATAGTCGCCACGGCCTTCGAACAGCGAGACCTTGCCGCGCACCTTCACCGCCAAACCATCTTTCAGCGCCTGGCGCACGCGCGCGGCGTTCTGCCGGAACAGCGCGCAACGCACCTGCGCGCCACTGTCCTTGAGCGTGAAGTAGATGTGCCCGGACGCCGGTCGGGCGAGGTTGGAGATCTCGCCTTCGACCCAGATGTTGCTGAACACGTCTTCGAGCAACACCCGCGCACGGCCGTTGAGCTGGCTGACGGTCAGGACTTCACGGTCCAGGCCAAGTCTTGCAAAGGGATCTTTAATCATGGGGCGCAGTTTAAAGGCATTTGCTGATCAATCTCCATGAATCACCACAAATCCCCTTGTGGGAGCGGGCTTGCTCGCGAAGGCGTCGTGTCAGTCGCTATCTGAATTGTCTGTCCCACCGCTTTCGCGAGCAAGCCCGCTCCCACAGGGGATGTTGGTGAAGGTCTGGAGGAATTGGTGGATCAGGGGACTGGGATTCTGGCGGTAGGCGAGGGCGACGGTGCTTTGGCAGTCGGAATCGCTCAGTTGCAGAAATCGTACGCCGCTCGGTGCAATGTCTTGCATTGATTCCGGCAGCAGGGCAATGCCGAATCCGCCCTGAATCAATTGTAACTGCGTGGTCTTGCGCGACATTACCCGCGCCGCTTTCGGGAAGAAACCCTGGCGCATGCACAGATCGGCGCACAAATAGCTCAGGCCGCCGCGCTGTGGATGGGGAATGGAGATGAAGGCTTCGTCCTTGAGCTGTGCCAGTTCCACCGTATCCAAGGAGGCTAATCGATGATCCGCCGGCACGGCCAGCAGCAGGCGTTCACTGAACAGTGGCACGATCTGAATGCCTTCGCGCTGGCGCAGCATTGGCAAGCGCAGCAATCCGACATCGAGGCGACCTTCGGCCAATTCCTCCAGTTGCGCCTCGGAAGACAGCTTGCCGATGTCCAGCGACACGCCCGGTTGCTGCTGCAGGTAAGCGCCGATATTACTGAGCAAACGCCCACTGATCGGCACGGTGCTGGAATGGCTCAAACGCAGAGTGCCGAGTTGCCCGTTACCGACTTCGGTGGCCATGACGCTGGCCTTGTTTAGTTCGATCAGCAGATTACGCGCTCGCGGCAAAAACGCTTCGCCCGCCGCCGTGAGTCGCGGCTGACGTGCTGTGCGCTCGAACAGCGGCGTTTGCAGGTGTGTCTCCATGGTCTTGATCTGCCGGCTTAGCGCCGATTGGGCAATGAACAAGCGCTCCGCCGCCGCACTGAAACTGCCGCATTCAGCGATTTCGACGAAGTAACGCAATTGACGGGTGGAAAGCATCAGGTATGCCTTTTCGAGATGACTTGGCGACTTTGAAGATATTAGTCGCAAGCGTTGGCGCTGGCTAAAGTCATCTCAGGCTTATTAAGGAAGCGCATCGATGAGCGTGGCGGGGTTGTTGAGTGAGTGGCCGTGGGGCGCGCAAGGCTGGGTGATTATCGGCATGGGCATCGTGCTGGCTTATATCGTCTTCGGTATCGCCGGGTTCGGCACGGCGTTGGTGGCGGGGCCGATTCTGATTCTGTTCATGCCGTTGTCGAAGATCGTGCCGCTGCTGGTGTTGCTGGATTTCGTCGCGGCGTTCGGCAATCTGCTGCCGTCGCGGCGCGATGTCGCCAAGCCGGAGCTGTTGCGGTTGCTGCCGTGCATGGCGGTCGGCTGCACGTTGGGGGTGATATTCCTGCTTAACCTCAAATCCGAGCTGCTGTTGCTGTTGATGGGGCTGTTTATCAGCGCTTACGCGATTTACAGCCTGTGGGTGAAAGCGCGGCCAACGCAATTGTCGGCCGGGTGGGCAGTGCCGATGGGCACGGTGGGTGGGTTATTTGGTGCGCTGTTTGGCAGTGGCGGCTTTTTATATGCGATTTATTTGAACAGCCGATTGCCGAAGGAAGCGGCGCGGGCCACGCAAAGTGCGCTGATCAGTTGCAGCACGGTGGTGCGTTTGAGCCTGTTTGCCATCGCCGGGGTGTATGCCGAGCTACCCTTGTTGATGTTGGCGCTGTGTCTGTTGCCGGCCATGGCGTTGGGGTTATGGGTCGGGCGGCGGTTGACCATGAAGTTGTCGCGCGAGGCGTTTGTGCGATTGGTAACGTGGCTGGTGCTGGCGAGCGGGCTGGCGTTGATCGGGCGCTATCTCAGCACTTGACCGGATTTTGTCAGGGATTAAGCTGCCGGCCTTTAGGGCCTCTTCGCGAGCAAGCCCGCTCCCACGGGAACTGCATTCCAATGTGGGAGCGGGCTTGCTCGCGAAGGCGTCAGCAGCCACACCGCAGGACTTTCCATGAATTCGCAAAGCATCATCGTCCCGAAAATCTCCACCCTGCCGGTGCACGAACCCCGGGCCCGGGCGATCGTGCGCTGGCTGGTGCGCAAAAACATCGTCAAGGAAGAGCTGAGCACCTGCGGCCGCACTGGCAATCGCATGGCTTACGCGATTGCCGATGGCGCGCGGGCTGTGGTGCTGCACCCGCAGGCGTTGCCGTTCGGTGAGCCAATCAACGGTCTGGAAATCGTCACCAAACGCTGCATCTATACCCCGGCCAAAGGGTTTCTCGGAGAGGCCGGTTGTGCCGAATGCCGTCGCGAGATCGGTGAGGCACTGTTCGAAAGCCTGGAAGACTGGATGCCTGGGCGCACCGATAACTTCACCTGCCCGGAATGCGGGCACGAAGACGACATCAACGGCTTTCTGTACCTGCAAGAGTGCGGGTTCTCCAACCTCGGCTTCATCTTCAACAACTGGCTGGAAGCGGGTTTCAAACAGAGCTTCCTCGACGAATTCGCCGACTGGCTCGATCTCCCCGTCAGCTGGGTAAAAGTAGAACTCTGACCCTCAAACATTCCCTGTAGGAGCTGCCGAAGGCTGCGATCTTTTGATCTGGTTATTAACAGACAACGTCAAAAGATCGCAGCCTCCGACAGCTCCTACAAAAAACAGGGTTTTCCGTATATCAATTAGACTGAGTTTTACGTTGATCCGAAGGGGGTGTCTGACTATAATGGCGCGCTTCCATTTTCCCGCTCGGGAGCCCCCGCGATGCTGCGTATCAGCCAAGAAGCTCTGACATTCGACGACATTCTCTTAGTGCCCGGTTATTCCGAGGTGCTTCCTAACGAAGTCAGTCTCAAGACCCGCCTAACCCGTGGCATCGAGCTGAATATTCCTCTGGTTTCTGCCGCAATGGACACCGTTACTGAAGCCCGTCTGGCAATTGCCATGGCTCAGGAAGGTGGCATCGGCATTATCCACAAGAACATGACCATCGAGCAGCAAGCTGCCGAAGTTCGCAAGGTCAAGCGTTACGAAGCCGGTGTAGTCAAGGATCCGATCACCATCGAGGCTGATGCCACGGTGCGTGAACTGTTCGAACTGACCCGTCTGCACAACATTTCCGGCGTTCCGGTACTGCACGATGGCGACCTGGTCGGCATCGTCACTTCCCGTGACGTGCGTTTCGAAAACCGTCTGGAAGCCACCGTTCGTGAAGTGATGACGCCTAAAGAGCGTCTGGTCACGGTCAAGGAAGGCGCCGACAAGAACGACGTTCGCGAGTTGCTGCACAAAAATCGCATCGAACGCGTTCTGATCGTTGACGACAAATTTGCCCTCAAAGGCATGATGACCGTCAACGACATCGAAAAAGCCAAAGCCTACCCGCTGGCCAGCAAGGACGATCAAGGTCGTCTGCGCGTTGGCGCTGCTGTCGGTACCGGTAAAGACACTGGTGACCGCGTCGCTGCGCTGGTCAATGCCGGTGTGGACGTGGTGGTAGTCGATACCGCTCACGGTCACTCCAAAGGCGTGATCGACCGCGTTCGCTGGGTTAAACAGAATTTCCCTGAAGTGCAGGTGATCGGCGGCAACATCGCCACCGGCGCCGCTGCCAAGGCTCTGGCCGAAGCAGGCGCTGACGCAGTCAAGGTCGGTATCGGCCCTGGCTCGATCTGCACCACCCGCATCGTCGCCGGTGTCGGCGTCCCGCAAATCAGTGCCATCGCCAACGTTGCTGCTGCCCTTGAAGGCACTGGCGTACCGTTGATCGCCGACGGCGGCATCCGTTTCTCCGGTGACCTGTCCAAGGCCATCGTTGCCGGTGCTTCCTGCGTGATGATGGGCTCGATGTTCGCCGGTACTGAAGAAGCGCCGGGCGAAATCGAACTGTTCCAGGGCCGTTCGTACAAGGCGTATCGCGGCATGGGTTCGCTGGGCGCCATGTCC
>NZ_JBIVJB010000118.1:0-11561 GCF_044750025.1 Pseudomonas sp. NPDC088885
AGGCTCAGGAATTGTTGATTTGTGCGGATCAGATTTTGGCTTTGCCTGCGGCTTCATCGCCTTCATGATCATGCGCCAGCTGGGTGAAATGATCGTCGAAGAGCCGGTGGCCGGTTCCTTCAGCCACTTCGCGCACAAATACTGGGGCGGCTTTGCCGGTTTCCTGTCGGGCTGGAACTGCTGGATTTTGTACATTCTGGTGGGCATGTCGGAGCTGACCGCGGTCGGCAAGTACATTCACTACTGGGCGCCGGACATTCCGACCTGGGCGTCTGCAGCAGCCTTCTTCGTACTGATCAACGCAATCAACCTGGCCAACGTCAAAGTCTTCGGTGAAGCCGAATTCTGGTTCGCGATCATCAAGGTCGTGGCGATCGTCGGCATGATTGCGCTCGGCAGCTACCTGCTGGTCAGCGGCAACGGCGGCCCGCAAGCGTCGGTAACCAACCTGTGGTCGCACGGCGGGTTCTTCCCCAACGGCGTCAGCGGACTGGTGATGGCCATGGCGATCATCATGTTCTCCTTCGGCGGTCTGGAAATGCTCGGTTTCACCGCAGCAGAAGCCGACAAGCCGAAAACCGTGATCCCGAAAGCGATCAATCAGGTCATCTACCGCATCCTGATTTTCTACATCGGCGCGCTGGTCATCCTGCTGTCGCTGACCCCTTGGGACAGCCTGCTGGAAACCCTCAACGCGTCCGGCGATTCGTACAGCGGCAGCCCGTTCGTGCAAGTGTTCTCGATGCTCGGCAGCAGCACCGCCGCGCACATTCTCAACTTCGTGGTACTGACCGCGGCGCTGTCGGTGTACAACAGCGGCACTTACTGCAACAGCCGCATGTTGCTGGGTATGGCCGAGCAGGGCGATGCGCCGAAAGGCCTGGCGAAGATCGACAAGCGTGGTGTGCCGGTGCGTTCGATTCTGGCCTCGGCAGCGGTGACCGTGATTGCCGTGTTGCTCAACTACCTGATCCCGCACAGCGCGCTGGAACTGCTGATGTCGCTGGTGGTTGCGACGCTGGTGATCAACTGGGCGATGATCAGCTTCTCGCACTTCAAGTTCCGTCAGCACATGAACAAGACGAAGCAGACGCCGCTGTTCAAGGCGCTGTGGTACCCGTACGGCAACTATGTCTGCCTGGCGTTCGTGGTGTTCATCCTTGGCGTGATGCTGCTGATCCCGGGGATTCAGATCTCGGTGTACGCGATTCCGGTGTGGGTCGTGTTCATGTGGGTTTGCTACGTGATCAAGAACAAGCGCAGCGCTCAAGCTGCGGTGCCTGCGACCGCGAAGTAAGCGCGCGCAAAAACAACAAACCCGGCCAAGTGCCGGGTTTGTTGTTTGGAAGTGTGGCTCTGAAGTGAAACCAGACCCTGTGCGAGGCCGCGGATCGTTCAATGAGGGGCAATAGCTGTACATTTATTTTCGTGAAAACCAGCGTTTTGGTTCATTTTGAGTCGGTATGCAGCATGAGTGAAGAAAGATGCTTACAAGCGCGATCCAGCCTACTACCTGATTGCCCTTAAGGATTGGTTTCAATACAGGAAAAAGGATGTCGTATCCGTATTTGACTGTGCTCAAATGGAACGAACCAAAAAAGAAGGCTGACATAAGAAAAATATAGAACCATTTCCACCTGAATTTTTTTCCTGAGAAATACCTGGATAAAAAATAAAAAGCTAAAAAAGTTATCAGGGAAAGTGTGAAGTATGAAGCTGAAACATATAAATTATGCATGGATTTTCTTTAGTTCCTTGTTTTTCTTTGTATTCTCTATGCATTGATATTTCCGTGAGGCTGTCGCTAACTCCCTCAAGGTTGCAAGGTGCAGAGACAACAAACCCGGCCAGAGTGCCGGGTTTGTTGTTAGGAGGGGTACTCTGGCATAGCCTTGTTCCTGGTGGCGCCAATACGTTGTCGCATCATGATCGGCGAGATCGAGTAGCTCTAAGGTGCCTGATTGAGATCAGCGCCCTTGATTTTCTTTGCTTGGAGTGCAAAACGTTTGAAGTATGGCACTTAAAAAAGCAATCCATCGAATCAGGTAGTTGTTTTCAATAAAGTCTTTGGATGAGTGAAAAAAAAGGATGTAGCCATAGTAAGCAACATTAAGCTGTATTGCCCCGCAAAGCATTAGCCCTGCAAAAAAAAACCAGAATATTTCAGGTTTAAGGTTGGGGCCTGAGATTTTTTTCGATGTTGAGTAAAAAAACCAAAATACAACTAGAGATGAAAATAAATATAGTGTTGTTGTAAGCGGTTGGTCAATCATCACTGCTTTTGTTCTCCTCGTACATTGAGTTGATTGTTATTGCGTCTGAGAGGGCCTCGAGAGACAGTGCTGATTTGCTTGCTTTTTCATATCCGCGTATGTAATCAGCTCGTATATATCTGAACAATCGCCATGCGTCTGGCTTTAACACCTGACCGGCAACACCGTATACAGAAAGCCCTAAGTCAACGACCCCATAGGCCATGTTTCCTTCAAACTCCCCGGCGCCAATCAATTCTGCGGCCTCTTGATAACCTTTCCGGACTGGCCCCTGCGTATCTGAGCGATCCTCCCATAAGTTTCGCCCATTCTCATATACGTTGTTCGCCCCATGGAGCATCAAAGGCGTACCTGCGAGTAGACAAAGTGTGCCCGCGGATCCATAGCAGATCCCGGCACCCGCTGCGAACTGGAGCGCTCCGGCGATTGCTCCCACGCCTTTTTTAGCGACCTCCAATGACTGGCTTAATAGACTGCTCTGTTCATTCTTAAGATCCTTTAAAGCCTGCTCAGGACTTTTTTCCCCTTGAGCAACTGCATCAACAATGCTTTTAGCGTAGTAAGAAACCTCTCTACCAAATTGCAAGCGTAGCGTGCCGTCCTGAATGTGCCTGGCACCCAATGTGCAGGCTTGGCTTCCAAGCCTTCTTGCTGCTTCACTGACAAGCCAATAATCGCAACTACCGGGTTTGCATTCACCTATGGATTTCATGCCTCGTTTCCCCAGGTGCTGTGGCCGCTGGTTCCTGCTGAGTGGTGTACCCAGGTGATCTCCCTGTAGCGAATAGCCAGGTGTTCCTGCGGCTCTGCATCGTTTTGCAAAACAGAGTGAGGCATCTCAAGCGTCAGATCGGCAATAACACCGCCAGTAATCGAGATGGAATAAAACTTCTCCTGTATGCCAAAGGAGGACACGCGATAAAAGTTAATCGTGCAGTCTATTTTTTCTCTGGTTGATAGCGCTTGAGCGAGAAGTGGTGAGGATTTGTCGACGTTTTTAGTTATGATGAGAGGGCTGTGTGTTGGCTTATTGATGTTTCCGATATTGGCCATGTTATGGCTGTAAGACAGCACCATGACTTCGTCTGTATGTCCTGCCTGATATTTATTGCCAATAGAGTCTGCGCTTGAACAGCCCGCGGAAATCAAACCTTGAGTTTTACCTGTGATGGACATGTATCCGTGGTTGGCCATTTTTGACACTCCCTTAGTCGACCTGAAATTGTATTACAAGGACTTGGGGCGTTATGTAGGGCGTTTCTGAAAAGCATGTTTTTCTTCTGGCTGGCGCTATCTCGTGTGCTCAGGCCCTTATCAATCAGGTCTACCCTGTATCCCGCTCAGGCATGGGATCGGTTTCGCGGTATCCTGCACGCTCTGAATACGGACGCTTTTCCATGCTGGTGATTTCCAACAATGTGCATCTGCCGGATGCCGAGATCGAATTGACCGCCATCCGCGCGCAAGGCGCGGGTGGGCAGAACGTCAACAAGGTCTCCAGCGCCATGCACCTGCGCTTCGACATCCCGGCCTCATCCTTGCCCGAGTTCTACAAGGAGCGGCTGCTGGCGCTGCGCGACAGTCGCATCACCAGCGACGGCGTGTTGATCATCAAGGCGCAGCAATACCGCACGCAGGAGGCCAACCGCGCCGATGCGCTGGAACGGCTGGTCGAGCTGATCCTCAGCGCCACCAAAGTCGAAAAGAAACGCCGCCCGACCAAGCCGACCCTTGGTTCAAAGAAGCGTCGACTGGAATCGAAAACCAAACGCGGCAGCATCAAGGCCGGGCGCGGCAAGGTGGATTTTTAGTCTTCGCGGTACTTGGCGGTGTGCTTGTACAGATAGACGCTTAGCGCCAAACCGCTCACCGCGGCGAGAGCGGCGAACAGGAAGATCGAGGCAAATCCGAATCCCGCCGCAATCGCCCCGGCCAATGGCCCGGTGATCCCCAGCGACAAATCGATGAACAGCGAATAAGCCCCGACCGCCGCGCCACGGCTGGACGCCGGCACCAGATTTACTGCCTCTACGCCCAACGCCGGGAATACCAGCGAGAAGCCGAAACCGCTTAACGCCGCGCCGGCCAATGCCCAGTGCGCGTCCGGGGCGAGCCACAACAGCAGCAGGCCGAGAGTTTCCACGGACAGACAGGCAATCGCCACGCGAAAGCCGCCGAGGCGGTTGATCAGGTTGCCGAACAGCAATCGCGCACCGATGAAACTCGCGCCGAACAGGCTCAGGCACAGCACGGCGTTTTCCCAGTGCTGAGTCGCGTAATAGAGGGTGATGAAGGTGGCGATGGTGCCGAAACCGATCGAGCCCAGCGCCAGGCCGCAGCCGTGGGGAAATACTTTACCGAGCACGTGCATGAACGGCAGGCGTTCGCCGGCGACAATCGGCGCGGCGGTTTTCGGCCACGCCAGCGCCAGACCGAGAATGGCCAGCAAGATGATGCTGACGCCCATGCTCCACAGCCCTAGCTCGCCAACCAGCCATACGCCGAACGGTGCGCCGATCGCCAGTGCGCCATAGCTGGCGATGCCGTTCCAGGAAATAACCTTGGCGGTGTTGGCCGCACCCACGCGGCCGATGCCCCAGCCAATTGAACCCGAGCCAACCAGGCTTTCAGCGCTGCCCAGCACCAGTCGGCCAATCAACAGACTGATCAAACTGAGCATCGGCATGTTCGGTGTCCACGCCGAAATCAGCATGAACACGCCGCTCAAGCCACAACCGGCCAGGCCAATCATCACCGCGCGTTTGCTGCCCTTGTTGTCGATGATCTTGCCCGCGTACGGACGGCTGAGCAGGGTGGCGAGGTATTGCACGCTGATTACCAGCCCGGCGATTACTGCGCCGAAACCGAGATCGCTGTGGACGTAACCCGGCAGCACCGCCAGCGGGATGCCGATGTTGAGGTAACCAATAAAGGTGAACAGGACGATGGAAACGACTTGCAGCGTAACCGCCAGGGGGCGCTGGGGCTCGGACATAGAGGACGACATGGGTAAAGATCCACGGGAGCGGCAGATTAGATAGGCTGCTTATGATACCGGCGTGGAGGAATCTGGGGCGGGGAAAAGTAAAACTATTTGCCGGATGGCAGATTCACGGCTTGGCCGGCGCAACCAGTTGCGTGGTGACGAGTGCGGCAAGGGCGTTTTCTTCAGTGCCAAAACGGGCGAGCAGGGCGGCCTGTTTCTCGGGTGAGAGACGGTTCCAGATATCGATCATCTTCTCGGTGGCACCGATCAGCACGGCGGCTTGGCTTTCGGAGAATTCGTCAGTCATGGCGGGCTCGGGTTCAGGCAGTGTGGAAAGCGCATGTTAGCGCTTTCCACACGGTCTGTACGACGGGTCTTACTCTTCGTTGTCGGCCGGACGGCTCTCAACGGCTTCTTTCGGCTCGGGCTGTTGGGCGCCGGCTTGTTGCGTGGTCGTCTGCTCAGGTACGTGCAGGCTTGGGAAGGGGAGATTAGGAATCTCGTGCATGGTTGCGCTCCTCGCTAAGTCTGTTGATAGATCTGGTAGATCCGCGCTTTTACAAAGCCTGCGCAGGATACAGCAGGAAAAATGACAATCAGACTTTTAATTGAAAATAATGCGACAGATGGCCGCAGGGGGGAGCAAAAACTGTGGTGATTGATCGTCCCCACGCTCTGCGTGGGAACGCCTCAATGGACGCTCTGCGTTCGCTGTTGGGACGCAGAGCGTCCCGGGCTGCATTCCCACGCGGAGCGTGGGAACGATCAACTGTAGGAGCTGCCGAAGGCTGCGATCTTTTAATCCTGCTTTAGAAACAAGATCAAAAGATCGCAGCCTTCGGCAGCTCCTACAGGGGGATTGCGGTGTTCTGACTATTTGCTGACGCTGGCGATGGCTTCGGCGAGCAGCGCGAGGCGGGTGGCGTCGATGCCGGCGACGTTCGCGCGGCCCGAGCTGACCATGTACACGCTGTGATGCTCGCGCAGTTGTTTCACTTGCTCCGGCGACAAACCAGTGTAAGAAAACATGCCGCGCTGCACGCCAATGTGCGCAAAACGTTCGCGCAGACCGTGCGGTTCCAGCGCTTCAACCAATCCGCTACGCAGTTGCGCAATACGCAAACGCATGGCTTCCACTTCATCAGCCCAGCGCGCTTTCAGCTCTGGATCAGCGAGGATCGTCGCAACAACAGCAGCACCATGATCCGGCGGTGTTGACCACAAGTTACGGGCGATGTTGGCCAGTTGACTGCGGATGTCGATGAGCTTGTCAGCGCTTTTCGCGCAGACAATCAGCGCACCGGTGCGATCGCGATACAAGCCGAAGTTCTTCGAGCAGGAACTGGTGATCAGCAGCTCGGGGATCTCGGCCGCGAACAACCGGGTCGACCACGCATCCTGTTCCAGACCGTCGCCAAAACCCTGGTAGGCAAAGTCGATCAGCGGCAGCAGATTGCGGCTGCGCACCACGTCGAGCACGCGCTGCCAGTCGTCGTGGTTCAAGTCGAAACCGGTCGGGTTGTGGCAGCACGCGTGCAGCAGCACCACATCACCTTTCGGCACTTCGTTGAGCACGGAGAGCATGGCCTCGACGTCGAGGCGGTTGTCGCTGCCCACGTACGGGTAGTGACTGACCTTGACCCCGGCCGCAGCGAAAATGGTTTCGTGAATCGGCCAGGTAGGGTTGCTCAACCATACCCCTTTGCCTGGCAGGCACTGGGCGATGAAGTCAGCGGCCAGACGCAGCGCACCAGTACCGCCCGGCGTCTGGGTGGCGCCGGCACGTTGTTCGGCGATCAGTTTCGAGTCGGCGCCAAGCACCAATTCGTTGATGACTTTGCCGAACAGCGGGTTGCCGTGGCCACCGATGTAGGTCTTGGTGTCCTGGCTTTCGACCAGTCGCGCTTCGGCGATTTTCACCGCTTCCGGGATCGGCGTCAGGCCCTGGGCATCCTTGTAGACGCCAACGCCCAGGTCGAATTTGCGCGGGTTGGAGTCCTGCGCATACGCCTCCATCAAGCCGAGGATCGGGTCGCCGGGTACCCGGCCGATGGCGTCGAAGTGCATTACTTGCGTCCTTCTGCAGTCTTGGCCACTTCGTCAGTGCGCGCGGCCATGATGAAGTCGTTGCGGTGCAGGCCTTTGATCGAGTGGCTCCACCAGGTCACGGTGACTTTGCCCCACTCGGTCAGCAGGCCCGGGTGGTGACCTTCGGCCTCGGAGATTTCACCGACGGCATTAGTGAACGCCAGCGCGTGCTTGAAGTTCTTGAACAGGAAAACTTTCTCCAACTGCATGATGCTGTCGCGAACTTCGATGTTCCAGTCAGGGATCTGCTTGATCAGGATCGGCAGTTCTTCGTCGCTGACTTGTGGCGCATCGGCGCGGCAGGCTTCGCAGTGGGCTTGGTTCAATGTGGACATGGTCGGTTCCTGAATTCGATTCTTGTTGGAAATTACTATCTTTGCGCGCAAGTCGCGAGCGGGTTTTGCTCAGGCCGCTTTCGGCTTTGGCGGAAATTTTGGCGCGTGCAGACCCAGCTGCATGCCGTGTTTGACCATGGCCATGATGTCTTCATGGGCCACGTCAAACAGGCGCTTGAGGTTCGGCAGGACGAAGTACAGCGGTTGCAGGATGTCGATGCGGTACGGCGTGCGCATCGCTTCGAGCGGGTCGAAGACTTGATGCTCAGGCTCGTCCGACAGCGAATAAACGGTTTCTTTTGGCGAGGACAAAATGCCGCCGCCGTAGATGCGTTTGCCCTGCGGGGTGTCGACCAGGCCGAACTCGATGGTCATCCAGTACAGACGCGCCAGGTACACGCGTTCTTCCTTGGTCGCTTGCAGGCCGAGTTTGCCGTAGGTGTGGGTGAATTCGGCGAAATACGGGTTGGTCAGCAGCGGGCAGTGGCCAAAAATCTCGTGGAAAATGTCCGGCTCTTGCAGGTAGTCCAGCTCTTCGCGAGTACGGATAAACGTCGCGACCGGAAACTGCTTGCTGGCGAGCAATTCAAAGAAGGTCTGGAAAGGAATCAGCGCCGGCACGCGGGCGACCTGCCAACCGGTGGTCTCGCCGAGCACCTTGTTGATCTCGCCGAGTTGCGGAATGCGGTCGTGGGGCAGACCGAGTTTCTCGATACCGTCCAGATACTCCTGGCAGGCACGCCCTTCGATCACTTTCAACTGGCGAGTGATCAGCGTGTTCCACACCGCGTGTTCTTCGGCGGGGTAGTCGATAAAACCTTGCGCATCGGGCTCGCGGGCCACGTATTGCGTCTGCTTCATACTGCTCTCCTGCTAGGGGAATTCGTTCTTGTTATGTCCAGCGATGGACTCAGAATTACCTGAGAGAGAGGTTGTGTGCAGTAGGTTGGATCGCGACCGCGTAGGAAATTTCCGTGGATTTCGTAAATTTATCGTTACGGTTAGGCGTTATCGCGCATTTACGGCGATTCGCCGGTTTGAAAAGGTCGGCGACTGTCACATAATCTTGACAACTGTTTGCGCACCACCAAAGAAAACTGGCGGCGCTGTCCCTTGTGGGAGCGAGCCTGCTCGCGAAGGCGATCTGCCTGATACCTCTAATGGTGGATGTGCCGCCGCCTTCGCGAGCAGGCTCGCTCCCACAGTAGGTTGTGTTTAATCCCCAATTTTGTCGGGTCTTTTATATGCGTATCAAAGTCCACTGCCAGAACCGCATCGGCATTCTGCGCGACATCCTCAACCTGCTCGTGGCCTACGGGATCAACGTCGCGCGGGGCGAGGTCGGTGGTGAGCATGGCAACGCGATCTACCTGCACTGCCCGAACCTGATCAACATCCAGTTCCAGGCCCTGCGCCCGAAATTCGAGGCGATTGCCGGGGTGTTCGGCGTCAAGCGCGTCGGGCTGATGCCAAGCGAACGGCGGCACATGGAATTGAACGCGTTGCTCGGCGCGCTGGAGTTTCCAGTGCTGTCGATCGACATGGGCGGCTCGATCGTCGCGGCCAACCGCGCGGCGGCGCAGTTGCTCGGTGTACGCGTCGATGAAGTGCCGGGGATTCCGCTGTCGCGCTACGCCGAAGATTTCGATTTGCCGGAACTGGTGCGCGCCAACAAATCGCGAATCAACGGCATGCGCGTGAAGGTCAAGGGCGACGTCTTTCTCGCCGACATCGCGCCGCTGCAATCGGAACACGACGACAGCGAAGCCATGGCTGGCGCGGTACTCACCTTGCACCGCGCCGACCGTGTCGGCGAGCGTATCTACAACGTACGCAAACAAGAACTGCGTGGCTTCGACAGCATCTTCCAGAGCTCGAAAGTCATGGCCGCCGTGGTGCGTGAAGCGCGGCGCATGGCACCGCTCGACGCACCGCTATTGATTGAAGGCGAAACCGGTACCGGCAAGGAATTGTTGGCGCGTGCCTGCCACCTCGCCAGTCCGCGCGGGCAATCGCCGCTGATGGCGCTTAACTGCGCCGGACTGCCGGAGTCGATGGCCGAGACCGAGTTGTTCGGCTACGGCCCCGGTGCGTTCGAAGGTGCGCGTGCGGAAGGCAAACTCGGTCTGCTGGAATTGACTGCGGGCGGCACGCTGTTTCTCGACGGCGTTGGCGAAATGAGCCCGCGCCTTCAAGTGAAGCTGCTGCGCTTTTTGCAGGACGGTTGCTTCCGCAGGGTCGGCAGTGATGAAGAGGTTTATCTGGATGTGCGGGTGATCTGCGCGACGCAGGTCGACCTGTCTGAATTGTGCGCGCGCGGCGAGTTTCGTCAGGATTTGTATCACCGCTTGAACGTGCTCTCGCTGCACATTCCGCCGTTGCGCGAATGCCTTGATGGGTTGACGCCGCTGGTTGAACATTTCCTCGATCAGGCCAGTCGTCAGATCGGTTGCCCGTTGCCGAAACTGGCGCCGGCGGCGATGGATCGGCTCAGTCATTACCATTGGCCGGGCAATGTGCGGCAACTGGAGAACGTGTTATTTCAGGCGGTTTCGTTGTGTGATGGCGGGACGGTGAAGGCTGAGCATATTCGCCTGCCGGATTACGGCGTGCGTCAGCCGCTTGGCGATTTTTCGCTGGAGGGCGGGCTGGACGAGATTGTTGGGCGCTTTGAAAAAGCGGTGCTGGAGCGGCTGTATTCAGAGCACCCGAGCAGTCGGCAGTTGGGTAAGCGGCTTGGGGTTTCGCACACGACGATTGCCAACAAATTGCGCGAATACGAGGTCGGCAAAGACTCGGGCAGCGCATGATCGTTCCCACGCTCTGCGTGGGCATGCAGCCCGGGACGCTCCGCGTCCCAAAGCGGACGCAGAGCGTCCATTGAGGCATTCCCACGCGGAGCGTGGGAACGATCATGTAGGAGCTGCGGCACGCTGCGATCTTTTGATCTGTTGCCGCCAAGCGGCATAACACCGCCGGTTTTTCGACTTCGATACATTTCCCCAATCCTCTAAATCTCCCCCAAGTCCTTTGTTTACCGGGTCGCGCGCCGCCAGAAAAAAGTTGGTCTGCAAATTGCTTATGGCTCAGCAGTACAGCAGTGGGCGGCAAACGTCCGGCATGCAGAGGAAAGAGTGTGGACAAGTACCTTTATGTGGCAATGACCGGTGCCAGCCAGAACGCGCTGGCGCAAAAGGCGCATGCCAACAACCTGGCGAACATCTCCACCAACGGTTTTCAGAAGGACCTGGAGCAGGCCCGTTCGATGCCAGTGTTTGGTGACAGCTTTCCGGCGCGTGCGTTTGCCATGAGCGAACGTCCGGCCACTGACTTCTCGCCGGGCTCTCTGGTCGAGACCGGTCGCGACCTCGACGTCGCCGTGACCGGCAACGGTTTCATCGCCGTACAGAACCCGAACGGCGGCGAAAGCTACGTGCGCACCGGCAGCCTCAACATCGACGCCCTCGGCGTATTGCGTGCCGGCAACGGCATGGCGGTGATGGGCAATGGCGGGCCGATTGCCGTGCCGCCCGAGCAGCAAGTCGAAGTCGGTGAAGACGGCACCATCAGTATTCGTGCGATGGGCGAAGGCCCGCGCGTCATGGCGGAAGTCGACCGGATCAAACTGGTCAACCCGGACATCAAGAACATGAACAAGGGCCTCGACGGCTCGATTTACACCAAGGACGGCCAGCCTGCGCCGGCCGATGCCAACGTCAAACTGGTCTCGGGTTTCCTGGAGTCGAGCAACGTCAACGCCGTCGAAGAGATGACCTCGGTGCTGGCCCTGGCCAAGCAGTTCGAGTTGCACGTCAAGATGATGAACACCGCCAAAGACGACGACCAGGCCATGGCTCGGGTCTTGCAGATCAGCTAATT
>NZ_JBIVJB010000119.1:0-11482 GCF_044750025.1 Pseudomonas sp. NPDC088885
AACGGTGAAAAGCAAACTCAAGCTCACGGGTTCAATAAGCTGACAAAGACCTCGAGCTTCAACATCTATGACATCTGCTACGCGGAAACCCCGCAAGACCAGCAGGCGTACGTCGAGTACATCAATAAAGAGTACAACGCGAAACGTCTGACGCAGATCCTCACGGAAGTTGTCGATATCATTGGTGCCAACATCCTGAACATCGCGAGTCAGGACTATGAACCCCAGGGCGCCAGCGTCACGATTCTGATCTCTGAAGAGCCGGTCACCCCGACCGATAGCCAGATCGAAGAATCGCCGGGCCCGTTGCCCGAAATTATCCTGGCCCACCTCGACAAGAGCCACATCACGGTGCACACCTATCCGGAAATTCATCCGGACGACGGTATTGCCACGTTCCGTGTGGACATCGACGTGTCGACGTGTGGTGTCATCTCACCGCTGAAAGCGCTCAATTTCCTCATTCACCAGTTCGATTCGGACATCGTGACTGTGGATTATCGTGTGCGCGGCTTCACCCGTGACGTTGAAGGCAACAAGCACTTCATCGACCACGAGATCAACTCGATCCAGAACTACCTCTCCGAAGACACTCGCGACGCGTACCAGATGACCGACGTGAACGTGTACCAGGAAAACCTGTTCCACACCAAAATGCTGCTGAAGAACTTCGAACTGGATAACTATCTGTTCGGCGACGCGACCAGCAGCCTGTCCTCCGAGCAGCGTGCTCAGGTGACCGACCGGGTGAAACACGAAATGCTGGAAATCTTCTACGCGCGCAACATGCCGACCTAAGATTCCCGCACACAAAAAAAGGCGACCTCTCGGTCGCCTTTTTCATGTCTGCCATAACCCCCTTTTAGGAGCAAAGCTTGCTCGCGAAGGGTCCCTACGCAACAACACACAAACAGACCTCAAATCCGATAAGTACTCTTGGTCATCACCTTAGCCAAAATACTCATCCCGAACTTCACCGGCGCCGGAAAACGAAACCCTCCAGCCTCCAGCGCACTCTCCGCATGATGCTCTTCATCAATACGCATCTGCTCCAGAATCGCCCGGGACTTCTCGTCCTCCGCCGGCAATTGCTCCAGATGTTCATTCAAGTGTTTACACACCTGGTGCTCGGTAGCCGCTACAAAGCCCAGACTCACTTTGTCGCTGATCAACCCGGCCACTGCACCAATCCCGAACGACATCCCATAAAACAGCGGATTGAGCACACTGGTATGGCTGCCCAACTGGTGAATGCGCTGTTCGCACCAGACCAGATGATCAATCTCTTCTTCAGCCGCGTGCTCCATGGCTGCGCGCACTTGCGGCAACTTGGCGGTCAGAGCCTGGCCCTGATACAACGCCTGGGCGCAGACTTCACCGGTGTGGTTGATGCGCATCAGACCGGCGACGTGGCGGGTGTCTTCGTCGCTCATCTGCGTGTCCGGCTGCAAGATCGCTGGCGACGGACGGTACGGCTGGCCACTGGAGGGCAGCAGGGTACGCATCGCGGCATCGGCTTGCAGCAGAAGACGGTCAATCGGCGAGTAGTGACGTTGGGTAGTCATGCTGACCTCCGGGAAGAATCTCGGCGGCCAGTTTAACCGAATCGGCCGGGGAAGGTTTGCGCTGGGTCATCAGCCACGCTTGATGCGCTTTATGTGCTGGATGTACTGGGGGGCTTTATGTAGGAGCTGCCGAAGGCTGCGATCTTTTGATCTTGTTTTGCTACCTCGAAGATCAAAAGATCGCAGCCTTCGGCAGCTCCTACAGGTGACAAACCGCAGGCCTGGTCGGTGAATCTTAGCCCGGCGGCCAGTTCATCTGGCGCTGACCAAGTACATGCATATGAATGTGGTAAACCGTCTGGCCACCTTTTTCATTGCAGTTCATCACCACGCGGAAGCCGTCCTCGCAACCCAGTTCCAGTGCCAGACGCTGCGCAGTGAACAGGATGTGCCCGGCCAAAGCCTTGTCATCTTCGGTCAGGTCATTGAGGGTGCGCACCGGTTTCTTCGGGATCACCAGAAAATGCACCGGTGCCTGAGGGGCGATGTCGTGGAAGGCCAGAACCTGGTCGTCCTCGTAAATGATCTTGGCCGGGATTTCCCGGTTGATGATCTTGGTGAACAGAGTATCCACTGCTGTTTTCTCCGTTGTTTGGGCTGAATCGAGTGTACCGCGTTGAATCATGCTGCTTCAGCGCGGGCAGTAAGCTTTGTTAACCATGCCGACAATCGTGCGGTTAAGCCAGCGCGAACCCAGTCGCGGCAGGAACGCGAACCAGCGGTTGCGGCGCCCCGGAATGATGATCGCGCGGTTCTTGTCGAGGGCGCGCACGGTGTACAGCGCGACTTCCTCGGGACTCATCAGCACGTTGCTGGCGTTGAGCTTTTCCGTGTTCAGCTGTGCGGTACGGAAAAATGCCGTGCGGGTCGGGCCGGGGCAGAGCACCGAGACTTTGACTGCGCACTTCTTCAGCTCGACCCGCAACGCTTCGGAAAAGTGCAGCACATAAGCCTTGCTGGCGAAGTAAGTGCTCATCCACGGGCCGGGATTGAACGCTGCAACCGAGGCAACGTTGAGAATCTGCCCGCCCCCTTGCAGCGCCATGCTGTTACCGATCGCATGGCAGAGGCGGGTGAGGGCGAGGATGTTCACCTCGATCAGATCCTGCTCGGTCATCCAGTCCTGCGCGAGGAACGGGCCGCAAGTGCCGATACCCGCACAGTTCACCAGCAAATCAATCTGCCGATCGCCTTCTTCCAGTTCCAGCAGAAAACCGGACAAGCGCAACGGCTCACCGAGATCGCAGGCACGGAACAACACTTCGACGCCGAAGCGCTGGGTCAATTCGATCGCAATGCTTTCCAGCTGATCACGCTGTCGAGCCACCAGAATCAGGCTGCGGCCGCGCCGGGCCAGAGCTTCGGCCATGGCCAGGCCGATGCCGCTGGAGGCGCCGGTGATCAGAGCGTAACGGGTCATGCAATTCTCCATCGCAACAGCTCCGCGCCGGCGACGCGGGTGTCACGGCGGGGAGCGCTGTTCATTCTTTCGCAGAGTCTACAGGGGCCTGCGCCGGTTCGGCTGCCTCGTCGGCGGAATTCGCTGCAGGTTCGACCTCGACGTCGATTTCATCGGTGGTCACTGAACCGCTTTGGTAGCTGCTTTCCAGATTGCTTTCATATTCGTCCTGGACGGCCGAGAACCCGCCGAATATTCCACCGACAAAGATCAGCGCGAAGAACACGATCCACAACGAGCACAGCACTTTGACCGCTGTGCTGTTCGGTGGCGGCGGCGGGCCGTAGCGGTTGGCGCCGGTATTGCCCGGCACGACCATGATCACCAGCGGGAAGAAACTGCCCACCACCGGCACCAGGTTGAGTAACCAGAGCCAGCCCGACCAGCCGATATCGTGCAGGCGCTGAACGCTGAACAGAATGCTGACGATGAAAAAGCCGAGGAACAAAAAGAAGGCGAGAATCCCGCCGATGATCAAGCCAGTGGTCGATTCGCCGCTGACCAGCCCCAAGGCGATCAGTGCGAACACACCCACGATCGGCAGCGTCACCAAGCCGAGCACCATTGTCCAGGCAAGAAAACGCAGACGACCGATCCGGCCTTCGACCCCAAACGGCTTGAGCGTTGCGAAGGCCGGCAGACTTTCGCCGACGCTGGCACGCGGCGGTGCATAAGGGGAATCGGGCTCGGCCACGGCGGGGGCATGCTCGTGGACGTCATTGAGGTTCAGCTCGATAGCGGTTTCATTTTCAATGCGCGCATCAATCCCGGTTTTGTTCAGCGCTTGCAGGTATGTCTGCGCATCGCCGTGGGAAAGATCGCGTTTGAGGGCGACGACGCTGCCATTGAAGAGACGCTCAATCGCGGCCACATCGCTTTTGAATAGATTCGCCAGATTGAGTTTGGCGGTCGTGATATCGACACCGGGCTGTAGAGCACCGTCGAAAACGATCTTGTAACGGGGGTCGCTCATGGCCGAGGCATCCTTGTCGCGAATGATTGAGGGTCAGCAGTGTAAGGCCAGTCAACGGGCGACTGGCCTGTTTTTATTGGCGAGGCCAGCGTTTTGGTAACTGTGCCGCGCGCTCCTGCGCATGACGATACTCGGCGTCGAGTCGTGCGATCAACTGATCGACACTCGGCAGGTCATCGATCTGCCCGACACCTTGACCGGCAGACCATACGGTCTTCCAGGCCTTGGCTTCGTCATTGATCGGCTTGAGCTTGTCGCCAAAATTCACTTCGCCCTTGCCTTGCAGCGCGGCCATATCGAAACCGGCGGCTTGCAGGCTCTGGCGCATGAAGCTGGCCGGAACCCCTGACACCGCTGGAGTATGAATGATGTCCGCTGCCTTGGCTGTCAGGAGCATCTCCTTGTAAGCGTCAGGCGCATGACTTTCAGTGGTGCCGATAAATCGCGTACCGAAGTAGGCCAAATCCGCGCCGAGCAGCTGTGCGGCGAGAATCTCATGGCCGTGGTTCAAGCATCCTGCAAGCAATAGCGTCTTGTCGAAGAACTCACGGATCTCGGCGATCAGCGCAAACGGACTCCAGGTACCGGCATGGCCCCCGGCGCCGGCGGCGACCGCGATCAAACCATCGACCCCGGCCTCGGCCGCTTTCTCGGCATGCCGGCGCGTGGTGACGTCATGGAAGACCAGGCCACCATAACTGTGTACCGCGTCGACCAACTCCTTCACCGCGCCGAGGCTGGTGATGACGATCGGCACTTTGTGTTCGACGCAGATGTTCAGATCCGCCTGCAAGCGCGGATTGCTGTTGTGTACGATCAGGTTCACTGCGTAGGGCGCGGGGTTCTCCAGTGTCGCAAGGCCCGCTTCGATCTGTTCCAGCCACGCTTTGAAGCCGCTGCTTTCGCGTTGGTTCAACGCGGGGAAACTGCCGACTACGCCATTACGGCAGCAGGCGAGCACCAACTCAGGGTTGGAAATCAGAAACATCGGCGCCGCCACTACGGGCAGACGCAGACGTTGTTCGAGCAAAGCGGGCAGCGACATGATGAATACCCCAAAGATCTGTTCTTGTTGAAGTTAGAACGGCTTGACCACGACCAGAATTACAATAGCCAGCAATATCAGAACCGGCACTTCATTGAACCAGCGATAAAAGACATGGCTGCGGGTGTTTTCGCCACGGGCAAAACGTTTTACCTGCGCGCCGCACATGTGGTGGTAGCCGATCAGCAAAACGACCAGAGTCAGTTTGGCGTGAATCCAGCCGCCCATGCTGAAGATGCTCGGGTTGAGGTAGATCAGCCAGCCGCCGAAGATCAGCGTGGCAATCATCGCCGGGCCCATGATGCCGCGGTACAACTTGCGCTCCATGACGCTGAAGCGTTCTTTGCTGATCGTGTCTTCGCTTTGCGCGTGATACACGAACAGTCGCGGCAAGTAGAACAGTCCGGCAAACCAGCAAACGACGCTGACAATGTGAAAAGCTTTTATCCAATAGAGCATTTTTAGTTATTCCAGGTTCACGGTACCCGGGATAGTAGAGTCTTGAGCGTCCGCACGTCACCTTGACGGTTGTCGCAGGGCCGCGCGGCCCCTATTATCGACGGCTTTCCAGTGGGTTCTTTGAGGGCAGGTTATGGTCAAGGTCGGTATCGTCGGCGGCACGGGTTACACCGGTGTCGAATTGCTGCGTCTGTTGGCACAGCATCCGCAGGCAGAAGTGGTTGTGATCACTTCCCGATCCGAGGCCGGTCTGGCCGTGGCTGATATGTACCCGAACCTGCGCGGCCACTACGACGGCCTGGCCTTCAGCGTGCCGGACATCAAAACCCTCGGCGCTTGCGACGTGGTGTTCTTCGCCACGCCGCACGGTGTGGCTCACGCACTGGCGGGCGAACTGCTGACAGCGGGCACCAAGGTCATCGACCTGTCGGCGGACTTCCGTCTGCAAGACGCGGATGAATGGGCCAAGTGGTACGGCCAGCCGCACGGCGCGCCTGAACTGCTGGATGAAGCGGTTTACGGTCTGCCGGAAGTTAATCGCGAACAGATCAAGAAAGCTCGTCTGATCGCGGTGCCGGGTTGCTATCCGACTGCGACGCAGCTGGGTTTCCTGCCTTTGCTTGAAGCGGGTCTGGCCGATACTTCGCGTCTGATCGCCGACTGCAAATCCGGTGTCAGCGGCGCCGGTCGCGGTGCGGCTGTAGGCTCGTTGTACTCCGAGACGTCGGAAAGCATGAAGGCGTACGCGGTAAAAGGTCACCGTCACTTGCCGGAAATTCGCCAGGGTCTGCGTCGCGCAGCGGGCAAGGACGTGGGGCTGACCTTCGTTCCGCACCTGACGCCGATGATTCGTGGTATTCACTCCACGCTCTACGCGACCGTGGTTGATCGTTCGGTGGATCTGCAGGCGCTGTTCGAAAAGCGTTATGCCAACGAACCGTTCGTCGATGTGATGCCAGCCGGTAGTCATCCGGAAACCCGCAGCGTACGTGGCGCCAACGTTTGCCGCATTGCGGTTCACCGTCCGCAGGATGGCGACCTCGTCGTGGTGTTGTCGGTGATCGACAATCTGGTCAAAGGTGCGTCGGGTCAGGCAGTGCAGAACATGAACATCCTGTTCGGTCTGGACGAGCGCTTCGGTCTGTCTCATGCCGGTATGCTGCCGTAACACTTTAAGCCGCACAGCAAAAAGGCCCGTCAAACGGGCCTTTTTGCATTCTGAGCAGTTGATCGGGTTTATTGATATACCGTAACAATAGTTGACCGATTTTCTAGGAGAAGCGGATAATGCGCGTCATCACGCATTATGGCGGCGTAACGCCGGGAGATAGTCAGCATGAGCGTCGAATCCTTCACCCCCACGGCTTTGCAATTCACCCACGGTGCCGCGCACAAGGTGAAGAGCCTGGTCGATGAGGGGAATGATCGCTTGAAGCTGCGCGTATTCGTTACGGGCGGCGGTTGTTCAGGGTTTCAATACGGTTTCACCTTCGATGAAGACGTGGCCGAGGACGACACCATCGTCGAGCGCGAAGGTGTGAGTCTGGTGGTTGATCCGATGAGCTTCCAGTACCTGGCCGGTGCTGAAGTGGATTACCAGGAAGGTCTGGAAGGTTCGCGCTTCGTGATCAAGAACCCGAACGCCACCACGACCTGTGGTTGCGGCTCTTCGTTCTCGATCTGACGCCTCTTCGTTTCAGATAACAAAACGCCGCAGAGCCTTTCGGTTCTGCGGCGTTTTGCTGTCTGCGGTTTGATCAGGCCGGGTAGATGGCGCCCAAGACGCGAAGACCGCGCGCGCCGGTGACGCTTGGGCGGTTGGCGGCGATGCCTTCGAGGCAGCAATGAGCGAGCCAGGCGAAGGCCATGGCTTCGACCCAGTCCGGATCGACGCCGTGAGTGGCAGTGCTGGCTACGGTTGCGTTAGGCAGCAGGGCGGCCAAGCGCTTCATCAATGTGGCGTTATGCGCGCCACCGCCACAGACCAACAACTCTTGGGTGTCGGACTGAGCGCTTTGCAGCGACTCGATGATGGTCAGCGCAGTCAGTTCAAGCAGCGTGGCCTGCACGTTTTCCGCAGCGAAGGCCGGCAACCGTGACAAGTGTTGCTCCAGCCAAGGCAGGTTGAACACTTCGCGACCGGTGCTTTTCGGGCCTTTGGTGACGAAGAATGGATCGCTGAGCAGTGCCTGCAACAGGGTTGGCTCAACAGCGCCTGATCTCGCCCAGTCGCCATTGCGATCGTAGTTTTCACCGCGTTGCTGCTGAATCCAGGCGTCCATCAGGACATTTCCAGGGCCACAGTCGAAACCGGCTACAGGCTTGGTCGGCTCTATCAGACTCAGATTGCTGAAACCGCCGACATTCAAGACGGCCTGGTTACCGGTACGCTCTTCGAACAAAGCTTCATGGAAGGCCGGAACCAGCGGCGCACCCTGGCCGCCGGCAGCGACATCGCGGCTGCGGAAGTCGCTGACCACGGTAATGCCGGTCAACTCGGTGAGCAGGGCAGGGTTGCCGATCTGCACCGTGAAACCACGCGCCGGTTCATGGCGAATGGTCTGGCCGTGGCTGCCGATCGCACGAATGGCTTCGGGTTTGAGTTGCTGCTGGTCGAGGAGAGTATGAATACCCTGCGCGGCGAGCTTCACCCAGTGTTGCTGGGCAATCGCCGAACGGGCGATTTCGTCGGGGCCGCTGGCGCACAAGCCAAGCAGCTCGGCGCGCAGGGATTCAGGCATGGGAATGTAGTGCGTGGCGATCAGTTGGATCGCCGAGGTCTGCTCAATCAGAGCAATGTCCAGACCGTCGAGGCTGGTTCCGGACATCACACCGATATAAAGGGCCATGGCTTAACGCTTGCTCGAAGCCAGCATGGTGGCTTTCTCTTGATCCATGCGCGCCATCAGCGGTTGGCTCTGCGCGAGGAAGCGAGCACGCTCGGCTTTGGCGATCGGGTCAGCCATTGGCAGCTTCTGGCCCAGCGGATCGACGTGGACGCCGTTGACCTGGAACTCATAGTGCAAGTGCGGGCCGGTGGACAGGCCGGTGGTGCCGATATAACCGATGACCTGGCCCTGCTTGACGGTACCGCCGGTTTTCACGCCCTTCGCGAAGCCTTGCATGTGGCCGTAAAGGGTACGGTAAGTGTTGCCGTGCTGGATGATTACGGTGTTGCCGTAACCGCCGCGGCGGCCGGCCAGCAGTACTTTACCGTCGCCGGCAGCCTTGATAGGCGTGCCGCGTGGTGCTGCGTAGTCGACGCCTTTGTGGGCGCGGATCTTGTTGAGGATCGGGTGTTTGCGGCCCATGGAGAACTTCGAGCTGATGCGGGCGAAGTCCACCGGCGTACGGATGAACGCCTTGCGCATGCTGTTGCCGTCAGCGGTGTAGTAGCTGCTGTTGCCTTGTTTGTTGGTGTAACGCACGGCGGTGTAAGTCTTGCCGCGGTTGGTAAAGCGTGCAGAGAGGATTGGGCCAGTGCCGACGGCTTTGCCGTTGACCACTTTTTGCTCGTAGATCACGTCGAATTCGTCGCCCTGACGGATGTCCTGAGCGAAGTCGACGTCGTAACCAAACACGCTGGCCATGTCCATGGTCATGCTGTGCGAGAGGCCAGCGCGGGCGGCGGACTGGGACAGCGAGCTGTTGATCACGCCGTGTACGTAAGCGGTGCGTACGGTTGGTTTAGCGGTAACCCGATTGAAGGCATAACCCTTGTCATTCTTGGTCAGGGTAATGGTTTCGACGTCGCTGACCTTGCTGTGCAGGCTGGTCAGTTGGCCTTCCGGGTTCAATTCGAATTCGAGCTTCTGGCCGTGCTTAAGTTGGCTGAACTGTTTGGCTTGTTTGTCGCTGGCCAACACTTCGTGAACGGAAGCGGCGGGCAGACCGACCTTTTCAAACAAAGTGGACAGCGTATCGCCCTTGGCGACGACCACTTCGCGATGGCTGGCAGCTTTGGCTTTCTCTGCAGTCGGGGCAGGTGCTGGCTCGGTTTCAGCGGTTTGCGGTGCGTTTTCGTCAGTGTTTTCGATTTGTGCAAATGGCGAGCTGACAGGCTCATTTGTGGCTTGAGCGGCGTCAGCAGCGTCTTGATCTTGTGTCAGTTGTTCAGCAGGACTTTCCAGTTCAAGACTCAGGGTCGTCTTTTTGGCTTCAACATCACTGGAAGGGAATACCAGGAGCGCCAGACTGAGAAGGGCAGCGATTCCACTTGCAGCGAGCAGGTGGGTCTTCGGGTAAAGCGGAGGCGCTTTAGACGGTTCTGTGGTCATAAGTAGTTTTGACTTTGAAATATGATGAATTGGAAAAGATGAATGACATGATGAAGATGAAATAACTGTATAAAATATAACCAAATCATCTCTTAAGCAAGTCTACAGACAGCGCGTTTGTGGATTGGTGTCCGTGCGCCGGGCAAAACTTGTAATTGGTGCACGATCTTGTATGGTTGGTTCCCTTTGAATCTGAGCCTTGCGGGTCTGTTATGAAGTCGGTTGAAGAGCAGCTAGCGCTGATTAAACGTGGTGCGGAAGAACTATTGGTCGAGTCCGAGCTGATCGAGAAGCTCAAGCGCGGCCAACCGCTGCGTATCAAGGCTGGTTTCGATCCGACCGCTCCGGATCTGCACTTGGGTCACACGGTGCTTATTAATAAGCTGCGCCAGTTCCAGGAACTGGGGCATCAGGTGATCTTCCTTATAGGTGACTTCACCGGGATGATCGGTGATCCGAGCGGCAAGAGCGCCACGCGCCCACCGTTGACCCGTGAGCAAGTCCTGGAAAACGCCGAGACTTATAAGACTCAGGTGTTCAAGATTCTCGATCCGGCGAAAACCGAAGTTGCCTTCAACTCCACCTGGATGGACCAGATGGGGCCGGCGGACTTCATTCGTCTGACTTCGCAGTACACCGTTGCTCGCATGCTTGAGCGCGATGACTTCGACAAGCGCTACACCACCAATCAACCGATCGCTATTCACGAGTTCCTCTATCCGCTGGTTCAGGGTTACGACTCGGTGGCCTTGCGTGCGGACGTTGAGTTGGGCGGCACCGATCAGAAGTTCAACTTGCTGATGGGGCGCGAGCTTCAGCGTGGTTACGGTCAGGAAGCTCAATGCATTCTGACCATGCCGCTGCTTGAAGGTCTGGATGGTGTGAAGAAGATGTCCAAGTCGTTGGGCAACTACGTCGGCATCCAGGAAGCGCCGGGCGTCATGTACAGCAAACTGGTTTCGATCCCGGATGCATTGATGTGGCGTTACTTCGAGCTGCTTAGCTTCCGCTCGATGGACGAGATCAATGCGCTGCGTGCTGATGTAGAAGCAGGCGCCAATCCGCGTGACGTCAAAATCAAGCTGGCTGAAGAAATCGTTGCGCGCTTCCACGGTGAAGAGGCTGCGGCCAATGCTCATCGCGCGGCGGGCAATCGCATGAAGGATGGCGAGCTGCCGGATGACCTGCCAGAGATCGAGCTGACTTCTGCTGAAGACATGCCGATCGCCGCTGTCCTTAATAAGGCAGGCCTGGTGAAGAACTCGGCTGCGGCGCGCGACCTGTTGGCGTCCGGTGGTGTGCGTGTTGACGGTGAAGTGGTTGATCGCTCCTTTATATATGTACTGGGCGCGACTCACGTTTGCCAGGCCGGCAAGAAGGCATTTGCACGGATTACGCTGATATCCGAGTAAAGCTGCAAATAGGGGTTGACGGCGAATTCTAGATGTCTATAATTCGCCCCACTTCCGGCGCAGTCGAAACGGAAAACTCCTTGAGATTCAATGAGTTATGTTGGTTTCGGCAGCAAGTGCTTCAGTTCATCGAAGCCGAAAGGAAGTTGAAAAAGAGGTGTTGACAGCAGCGTGTAACGCTGTAGAATTCGCCTCCCGCTGACGAGAGATCTGAAGCGCAAGTGGTTGAAGTTGTTGAAGAATTCTTCGAAAGCTTCTGAAAATAATCACTTGACAGCAAATGAGGCTGCTG
>NZ_JBIVJB010000120.1:0-10936 GCF_044750025.1 Pseudomonas sp. NPDC088885
CAGGCACCTGGTGCAAGGCGCCCGCGTTCGGTGATGCCGAGGTAGTCGGCGGGGAATTGCGACAGACGCTGCGAGGCTTCGGCGATCGGCAAACCGATCTTCACCAGGTTGCGCAAGGCCTGATCCATGGTCAGCGTGCTGCCGGCCAACGTGCCGTCGGGCAGGCGTACGCCGCCCAGGCATTTGGTCACGGTGTGGCTGCCGAGCTTGTATTCACCGTCGGGCATGCCGGCGGCAGCGGTCGAATCGGTGACGCAATACAGGCAAGGGATCGAGCGCAGGGCCACACGAATGGCGCCGGGATGCACGTGGAGCAAATCCGGAATCAGTTCGGCGAATTTGGCGTGTGCCAGTGCCGCGCCAACGATCCCAGGCTCGCGGTGATGCAACGGGCTCATGGCGTTGTAGAGGTGGGTGAAACTGGTCGCGCCAGCCTCCATTGCAGCAACGCCTTCCTCGTAACTGCCGAGGGTGTGGCCGATCTGCATGCGCACGCCACGGCTGCTGAGTTCGCGGATCAAGCCGTCGTGACCGGCGATTTCCGGGGCGATGGTGATCACGCGGATCGGCGCCAGTGCCAGATATTCTTCGACTTCGGCCATCAACGCGGTGTGGGCGAAGTTCGGTTGTGCACCGAGTTTGCCGGGGTTGATGTACGGGCCTTCGAGGTGAACGCCGAGCACTCGTGCGGCACCTTTCGGACGCTGTTCGCAGAACTCTCCGACTTCCTTCAACACGCTGGAGATCTCAGCGCTCGGCGCGGTCATGGTGGTGGCCAGCAGCGAAGTGGTGCCGAAACGCACGTGGGTTCTGGTGATGGTCTCGAAGGCGCTGGCGCCTTCCATGATGTCTTTGCCGCCACCGCCATGCACGTGCAGGTCGATGAAACCCGGGAGCAGATACGGCAGATCATTGTCGGCCGGGTCGCAGGGCACGCCTTCGATCGACACGACTTTGCCGTGTTCGTGGATCAGCCGGCCGCGAATCCAGCCGCTGGCGGTGAGGATGTTGTCTTCGGACATTTCGCTTCTCTCGTTTGGCTCGGCTGCTGATCAGCGGCGAAGCTCTGCAACAAAGTCGTAGTAGTCGTTGCGGCAATAGGTGTCGGTGACTTCGATCGGTGTGTTGTCTTCGAGGTAGCCGACCCGGGTCATCAGCAGCATCGCGGTGCCGGGGGCGATGCCGACCAGCGCGGCGAACTCGTCCGAGGCGTTGATTGCCTGAATGTGCTGCAAGGCGCGGACGATCGGTTTGCCGATGCCGTCGAGGTATTCGTAGAGGGAATCGCCGACCAGTTGCGGCTTGGGCATGATCGAGGCGGGCAGGGTGCTCATCTCGATGGCCATCACCGTGTCATCGGCTTTGCGCAGACGCTTCATGCGCGCGACCTTGTCGTTCGGCGACAGGCTGAGGCGGATCAGTTCTTCGTGGGTCGGCAGGGTGATTTCACGCTCCAGCCATTTCGAACTGGGTACGAAACCCTTCAAGCGCAGCATCTCGCTGAAACCGGAGAGGCGCGACAGCGGTTGTTCGAGGCGTGGGGTGATGAAGGTGCCGGAGCCTTGCAGGCGACGGATCAGGCCTTGATCGAGAAGGACTTCGAGGGCTTTGCGCGCGGTGACGCGGGAAATACCGAGCAACTCGCTGAGGTTGCGTTCCGAGGGCATCGCCTGCTCGGACTTCCACTGGCCCGAGTGGATGGCGGCTTCAAGGTTGCGCGCCAGTTGCAGGTACAACGGTGTCGGTTGAGTGTCGTCGGGGCGTAAGGCCTGGAGGTCATTCATGTAGTTCGTTTCCGGCACCGATGTAGGATTGTTTTGATTCGGTTGTCGGACGAAAGCTAATACCACTTGAATACCATGTCAACGCAGTGAAATGGCCTGTAGCCCGCTAATATCGGGGCTTTGAGAGCGGGTGGTCTGAAGTGGTATTAGAGGTGGAGGCTTAAAAGCAAAAGATCGCAGCCTGCGGCAGCTCCTACAGTGGGAAGTGGTATCACCTCTGTAGGCGCTGCCGCAGGCTGCGATCTTTTGATTTATTTTTTTGCAGGTGACCAGTGGTTGATCGTTAAGGGCGGATTTCGACCATCGTGCCATCCGGCACCAGGCTCCACACTTCGCGCATATCCACATTGCGCATGGCGACGCAGCCGTCGGTCCAGTCGAGGGTGTGGAACAGGTCTTCCGGGGTTTCTTCGGAATCCGGTGTGCCGTGGATCATGATCATGCCGCCAGGCTCGACGCCTTCACGCCGGGCGCGGGCCGAGTCGCTGATGTTCGGGTAGGAAATGTGCATCGACAGGTTGAATTTGTCGCTGGTCTTGCGCCAGTCGATCCAATAGAAACCTTCCGGCGTGCGCTTGTCGCCTTCAATCAGTTTCGGACCTTTTTTCGCGCCCTTGCCCAAGGAGATGCGATAGGTCTTCAGCGGCTTGCCGTCGGCGATCAACTGCAATTGATGCGCGGATTTGAGCACCAGGACTTTTTCGATAAGCGGGGTATTCGCCGGCGTCACGGTGGTCACGAAGGACGCTTGGGAGACGCTGACGAACGACAGGCAGAACAGGGCAAGCAACCAGCGCATTGAAACGATTCCCCAAGGAGTGACGCAGATAAGTGTTGTGTAAGAGCTGCCGCAGGCTGCGATCTTTTGATCTTCTAACCGACAATCACCGGCTGCACCAACGGCGGAATCGATTCCGAACGAACCGGATACACCTCAACCCGCCGATCAGCGAAGAAGCATTCTAAGGTACGCCCCACCGTCCTGAAAGCCAGCTCGTCCCATGGAATGTCGGCTTCGTCGAATAGTTGCACTTCGAGGCTCTCGGGGCCGGCGGCAAAGTCCAGATCAACCAGCTCTGCGCGGAAGAACACATGCACCTGACTGATGTGTGGCACGTCGATCAGCGTATAGATGCTCAGGTTGCGCACACGGGCGCAGGCTTCCTCGGCAGTTTCGCGAATTGCGGCTTGCTCGATGGTCTCACCGTTCTCCATGAAACCGGCAGGCAACGTCCAGTAACCGAGGCGCGGCTCGATGGCACGACGGCACAAGAGCACTTTCGTGCCCCAGGTCGGCACGCAGCCGGCAACGATATTGGGGTTCTGATAGTGAATGGTCTGACAGCTCTCACAGACAAATCGCAGCCGCGAATCGCCTTCGGGAATGCGCTGGGTGACCGGGTTACCGCAGTGGCTGCAAAATTTCATGCTGGGCTTCCTGAATGCTGCGCCTATCTTGGCGTGCAGCGGTGTCGGTCGGCAAGTTGTCGTTTCGCGACATGGCGAGATTCGGGGGCTTGGGCGGCTGCAATGATTGGTGCATGATGCAGGGTAAGGCACCGATCGAGAACACTCATGCTGGACGAGCTACTGCATAGGGTAAGCAACCACACACCGCGCACGCTGGAGACCGACAAACGTTTCCCCGAGGCCGCCGTTCTGGTGCCGATCACCCGCAGTGACCAACCGGAACTGGTCCTGACCCTGCGCGCCAGCGGGCTCTCGACCCATGGCGGCGAAGTGGCTTTCCCCGGTGGACGCCGCGATCCCGAAGACCCGGATCTGATCTTCACCGCCCTGCGCGAAGCAGAGGAAGAGATCGGTCTGCCGCCGGGACTGGTCGAAGTCATCGGGCCGCTCAGCCCGCTGATCTCCCTGCACGGCATCAAGGTCACGCCTTATGTTGGCGTAATCCCCGATTTCGTCGAGTATCAGCCCAACGATGCCGAGATCGCCGCGGTGTTCAGCGTACCGCTGGAATTCTTCCGCAAAGACCCCCGCGAACACACCCATCGCATCGACTATCAAGGTCGCAGTTGGTACGTGCCGAGCTATCGCTACGGCGATTTCAAGATCTGGGGCCTGACGGCGATCATGATCGTCGAGTTGATCAATCTGCTTTATGACGCCAAGATCAGTCTGCACCAACCGCCGAAAAGTTTTATTGGCACGTAAGCCATCGTTCGAATGGCCATCACCGTGAGCCCTGAGGAAAACAAGATGAAATACCGCTTGGGCGACGCCCGTGTCGAGACCCACCCGCAGAGCTGGGTCGCCCCCAATGCCGTGCTGGTGGGCAAGGTCAAACTGGAAGAGGGCGCCAACGTCTGGTTCAACGCCGTGCTGCGTGGCGACAACGAACTGATCCTGATCGGCAAGAACAGTAATGTGCAGGACGGCACCGTGATGCACACCGACATGGGCTATCCGCTGACCATCGGTACCGGCGTGACCATCGGCCACAACGCCATGCTGCATGGCTGCACGGTCGGCGATTACAGTCTGATCGGCATCAACGCGGTGATTCTCAACGGCGCGAAGATCGGCAAGAACTGCATCATTGGCGCCAACTCGCTGATTGGTGAGGGCAAGGAAATTCCGGATGGTTCGCTGGTGATGGGCTCGCCGGGCAAGGTTGTGCGTGAGCTGAGCGAGCCGCAGAAGAAGATGCTTGAGGCCAGCGCCGCGCACTATGTGCATAACTCCCAGCGTTATGCGCGTGATCTGGTTGAGCAGGAAGAATGAACACGCCAGAAAGACCGGTTGCCTCGCCATGCGTGAATATTTGTGCGCTGGATGAGGATGATGTGTGCACCGGGTGCCAGCGTACGGTGGAAGAGATTACCCGCTGGAGCCGCATGAACAATGACGAGCGCCGGGTGGTGCTGGGGTTGTGTCATGAGCGGGCGAAGGCGAGTGGGTTGGTGTGGATGATCCCCGGGAAATCAGGCGCCTGAGCCACCGCTTTCGCGAGCAAGCCCGCTCCCACATTGGAATGCACTCCCCTGTGGGAGCGGGCTTGCTCGCGAAGTCGGCGGCACATTCACCACTTCTTATTGGCGCAAAACCAACCCTCAAGTAATCTGTGCGCCAATCTGCCAGGTCGCCCCCATGATTTTCCTCATCGCCTACATCAGCAGCGTCGTGCTGATCAACTTCGCCTTCTCCACCGCGCCGCACCTGGACATCATCTGGTCGGCCTGGGGCGGTCTGGTGTTCGTGCTGCGCGACATGGTGCAAATCCGTTTCGGTCACGGGGCGATCGCGGCGATGCTGGCGGCGCTGGTACTGTCTTACGTCACCTCCGACCCCTCCATCGCATTGGCCAGCGCCACGGCATTCGCGGTCTCCGAAATCATCGACTGGCTGGTGTTCAGCATCACCAAACGTCCGTTGCGCGACCGCTTGTGGATCAGCTCGGCGCTGAGCATTCCCCTCGATACCTTTATCTTTTTCGGCATGATCGACGCCATGACGCCACCGGTGATCATCACCGCGCTGCTGTCGAAATTCGCCGGTGTCACCGTCGTCTGGCTGATCATGGCCTGGCGCGATCGCAAACAGGCCGTCGCCAGCTGAAGCCAAAGCCTCGGGTTCATGTAAAATGCCGCGCTTTCTCCCTATGGAAAGCGCGTCTGGCGTCGCTTTCCTCGATGATCCGCTGCTTTGAGGACCTGAGATGACCCGTATCGGAACTCCGTTGTCGCCAACCGCGACCCGCGTATTGCTGTGTGGCTGTGGTGAGTTGGGCAAGGAAGTGGTGATCGAGCTGCAACGCCTGGGCGTTGAAGTGATCGCCGTTGACCGCTACGCCAACGCGCCGGCCATGCAAGTCGCCCATCGCAGCCACGTGATCAACATGCTCGACGGCGCCGCCCTGCGCGCGGTGATCGAAGCCGAGAAGCCGCACTTCATCGTGCCGGAAATCGAAGCCATCGCCACCGCCACCCTGGTCGAACTGGAAGCCGAAGGCTTCACCGTGATCCCGACCGCGCGCGCTGCGCAACTGACCATGAACCGCGAAGGCATCCGTCGTCTGGCCGCTGAAGAGCTGGATCTGCCGACCTCGCCGTACCACTTTGCCGACACCTTCGAGGACTACAGCAAAGCCGTTGAAGACCTCGGTTTCCCATGCGTGGTCAAACCGGTGATGAGCTCGTCGGGCAAAGGCCAGAGCCTGCTGCGCAGCACCGATGACGTGCAGAAAGCCTGGGATTACGCGCAAGAGGGCGGTCGCGCCGGCAAAGGTCGGGTGATCATCGAAGGCTTTATCGATTTCGACTACGAAATCACTCTGCTGACCGTTCGCCACATCGGCGGCACCACGTTCTGCGCGCCAGTTGGCCACCGTCAGGAGAAGGGCGACTACCAGGAATCGTGGCAGCCACAAGCCATGAGCCCGATTGCCCTGGCTGAATCCGAGCGTGTTGCCAAAGCCGTGACTGAGGCGCTGGGTGGCCGTGGTCTGTTCGGCGTTGAGCTGTTCATCAAAGGTGATCAGGTGTGGTTCAGCGAAGTCTCGCCACGCCCGCACGACACCGGTCTGGTCACGTTGATTTCCCAGGATCTGTCGCAGTTCGCGTTGCACGCTCGCGCGATTCTGGGCCTGCCGGTGCCGTTGATCCGTCAGTTCGGGCCTTCGGCTTCGGCGGTGATTCTGGTGGAAGGGCAGTCGACCCAGACAGCGTTCGCCAATCTGGGTGCGGCGTTGAGCGAGCCGGACACGGCGTTGCGTTTGTTCGGCAAGCCAGAAGTGAATGGCCAGCGCCGTATGGGCGTGGCGCTGGCGCGGGATGAGTCGATCGAGGCTGCGCGTGCCAAGGCGACCCGTGCTGCTCAGGCTGTTGTCGTAGAACTCTAAACCGGGTCGCGGCATTCGCGAGCAAGCTTTGCTCCTACATAAGGTCGCGTTGCGACGCTGATCTGTAGGAGCAAGGCTTGCCCGCGATGGCGGTCTGTCAGGCCACCCGATTCAAATCGTTATCCCGCGTTTCTTTCAGACACAGCACCGCAATCAAACTCAGCACCGCCGCCCCCGACACATACCCGCCGACATAGCTCAAACCACCCATCGCCACCAGTTTCTGCGCAAAGAACGGCGCCGCCGAGGCCCCGACAATCCCACCCAGGTTATACGCCGCCGAAGCACCGGTATAACGCACGTGCGTGGGAAACAGCTCTGGCAACAGTGCGCCCATTGGTGCAAACGTCACGCCCATCAAAAACAGCTCGATGCACAGAAACAGCGCCACGCCCCATGTCGAGCCTTGCGTCAGCAATGGTTCCATCAAGAACCCGGACAGAATCGCCAGCACGCCACCGATGATCAGCACCGGTTTGCGCCCATAACGATCGCTGGCCCAAGCCGACAATGGCGTCGCAGCCGCCATGAACAGTACGGCAAAGCACAGCAATCCCAAGAATGTCTCGCGGCTATAACCCAGCGTTGAAACCCCGTAGCTCAGGGAAAACACCGTCGAGATATAGAACAGCGCATAACAGACCACCATCGCCGCCGCGCCCAACAACGTCGGTGCCCAATACTGGCTGAACAGTTCAACCAGCGGCACTTTCACTCGTTCCTGACGTGCGATGGCATTGGCGAAGACCGGCGTTTCGTGAAGTTTCAGGCGCACATACAGGCCCACCATCACCAACACTGCACTCAGCAGGAACGGAATGCGCCAGCCCCAGCTGCGGAACTGCTCGTCATCGAGGGTCATGGCAAGGGTCAGAAACAAACCGTTGGCCGCGAGAAAACCAATCGACGGGCCGAGTTGCGGAAACATACCGAACCACGCGCGTTTACCTTTCGGCGCGTTTTCCGTGGCGAGCAACGCAGCACCGCCCCATTCACCGCCCAATCCCAGGCCCTGACCAAAGCGCAGCACACACAACAGAATCGGTGCCCACGCGCCAATCGTGGCGTAACCCGGCAGCACGCCAATCAGCGTTGTACACACGCCCATCAACAGCAAGGAGGCGACCAATGTTGATTTGCGCCCGATACGGTCACCGAAATGGCCGAACAGCGCCGAGCCCAGCGGTCGGGCCAGAAAAGCGATGCCAAAAGTAAGAAACGCCGAAAGCATCTGCGCCGTGCCGGACGTCTGCGGAAAGAACACCGGCCCAATCACCAGCGCAGCCGCCGTGGCGTAAACATAGAAGTCGTAGAACTCGATCGCGGTGCCGATAAAACTCGCCGTCGCCACGCGGGTGGCGGAGTTGGTCGGTTGGGCAGGCGCGGTGTCGCTGAAAGCGGTACTGGTCGTCATGCGGTGATCCCTGACAGTCATGAGCTCCGTTGGAGCGAATTATTATGGTCGAACACCCAGGGATGTGGGATGAGGCGCGGTCGCTGTTTCAGGTAGGAACAGTCGCCGGAGTACAGCGGAAATGGCCGAAACCGGTCTGGTGCGGGGTAAGCACGCGGTCTGGCAACGCTTGGGTAAGCGCCTCGATTATAGGAAGGGGGCTAACGATCAAACAAGAGCAAAAGATCGCAGCCTTCGGCAGCTCCTACATTTGGAACATTTGGAACATTTGGAACATTTGGAACATTTGGGACATTTGGGACATTTGGGACATTTGGAACATTTGGAACATTTGGAAATTTGGAACGCATTCCAATGTAGGAGCTGCCGAAGGCTGCGATCTTTTGATCTTCTATCGGGCCGGTACCAAAGCAGGCACAGACGAGGTATGCCAGATCAACACCTTGCTCACCCGGTTCTCCTCAGTCTCAAGAATCTCCAGTCGATAGCGCCCGATCTTCAAGCAAACCGCACTCTCGGGAATCGTCTCCAGCGCCTCAGTCACCAACCCGTTCAGCGTTTTCGGCCCATCACTCGGCAAATGCCAGCCCAGGCACTTGTTCAATTCGCGAATCGAAGCGGTGCCATCAATCACCATCCGCCCGTCAGCCTGTGGATGAATGTGCGGGTTCTCCAGACTGTGCTCACTCTCGAACTCGCCGACGATCTCTTCAAGAATATCTTCCAGCGTCACAATGCCGAGCACTTCGCCGTACTCATCGACGACCATGCCCAGACGCCGCTGCTGTTTGTGGAAATTCAGCAGTTGCAGTTGCAGCGGCGTACTTTCCGGGACGAAATACGGCTCGTAACTCGCCGCCAACAACGCCTCTAGCGTCAGATCGCCGTTGTTCAGCAAATGCCTGATCTGACGGGTATTGAGCACCGCTTCAACCTGATTGATGTCGCTGTGGAACATCGGCAGGCGCGTGCGCTTGTTCTGGCGCAGTTGCTCGATGATCGCTTCAATCGAATCGTCGAGGTTGATGCCGTCGACGTCACTGCGCGGCACCAGAATGTCGTTGACGGTGATGTTGTCCAGCGCATGAATTCCCGAAACCGGGTGTGCATGAACAGGGTGCTCCGGGTCATCACGACGATCGCCGGGCGCGTCGTCGTCGCTCTGCTGCACCACTTGCGGCTTGCGCGCGAACGGGCGGATCAGCAAAACGCTGACACGGCTGAACAGCCAGGCCAGTGGGTAAACAATCTTCAGCGGAACCGCCAACAACGAATTGCCGAAGGCCAGCACGGCATCCGGATAACGCTGGGCGAGGGTGCGTGGGAAATAATCAGCGAACACCAGCAACACCGCACCGGCACCCAGGCACGCTGCCCACGGGCCGTTTTCCTCGCAGAGGAAAATCGCCAGCAACGTCGCGATGATCACCGCGAGTGCTCGGCACAAGGTGTTGCAGAGGATCAGGCTGTCGAGCGGGAAGCTCAGCTTCGCCAGCGGTTTATCGCTGGCGCGCGAGGCGGTGCGTTGCGCGAGCAGATGCTGCTGCGCGATTTCGACGGCGGTAAACAGCCCTGACCATAAAATCAGCAGGACAAATACCGCGAGCATCGGCCCTATGGGCAAACCGTCCATTTATGCCGCCCGTCAGATGTGCAGGATGTATTCACGAACCAGTTTGCTGCCGAAATACGCCAACATCAGCAGGCAGAAACCGGCGAGAGTCCAGCGAATCGCCTTGTGACCGCGCCAGCCGAGACGGTTGCGGCCCCACAGCAGCACGCTGAACACGATCCAGGCCAGACACGCCAACAAGGTTTTGTGTACCAGATGCTGGGCAAACAGGTTCTCGACGAACAGCCAGCCGGAAATCAGCGACAGCGACAGCAGCGTCCAGCCGGCCCAGAGGAAGCCGAACAGCAGGCTTTCCATGGTTTGCAGCGGCGGGAAGTTCTTGATCAGTCCGGACGGGTGTTTGTGCTTGAGCTGGTGGTCTTGCACCAGCAACAGCAAGGCCTGGAACACGGCAATGGTGAACATGCCGTAGGCGAGGATCGACAATAGAATGTGCGCGAGGATGCCCGGCTCTTCATCGATGATCTGCACCGTGCCGGTTGGCGCGAACTGCGCCAGTAGCACAGTGATCGCACCCAGCGGGAACAGCAGCACCAGCAGGTTTTCCACCGGAATGCGCGAGCAGGCGATCAGCGTCAGGGCGATCACCGCCGCCGCGATCAGGCTGGAGGCGCTGAAGAAATCCAGACCCAGACCAATCGGCGTCAGTAAATGCGTGAGCAGGCTGGCAGCGTGGGCCAGCACGGCGAACACGCCGAGGCCAACCAGCAGGCGCTTGCTCGCCTTGGCGCCGGTGGCCAAGCGGGTGCTCTGATAAAGGGTCGCAGCGGCATATAGAAGGGCGGCGGCGAGGGTGGTCAGCAAACTGGGTGACAAGGGGAGCATAAATCCTGTTAGGCAAGCCCGAAAGGGGCTGAGTTTGGCATAGAACCGCCATGGCACGAAAGACTCAGGAAGCTGACAGCGAGGTGTCCGCCAGCCGCAGTCTTCGCTATAATCCGCGACCTGCCCACGCCGCAGGCTCGCCGAGCACATGTTGATTCCGGTCTGGGCCGCCATTATCCCGGTCTACACAGGGCCTGAAAGGATCGCGCAATGTTTGAAAACTTAACCGACCGTCTCTCGCAGACGCTGCGCCATGTCACCGGCAAGGCCAAGCTGACCGAAGACAATATCAAAGACACCCTGCGTGAAGTGCGCATGGCGTTGCTCGAAGCCGACGTCGCCCTGCCGGTGGTCAAGGACTTCGTCAATTCGGTCAAGGAGCGCGCTGTCGGCACCGAGGTGTCGCGCAGCCTGACGCC
>NZ_JBIVJB010000121.1:0-8297 GCF_044750025.1 Pseudomonas sp. NPDC088885
ACTTAAGGGATCGGATCTGACCACCACTCACTGAGGCGTTTTCGCCGACGGCAAGAGTTGCTCCTTGAACGGAATATCAGCGGGTACGCTGATTCCGCTGGCAAGCCACTGACTGCTCCACCCGAGGATCAGGTTTTTGGACCAGTCGGCGACCAATAGAAACTTGGGAACGAGTTGGGATTCTTTCCACCACCCGTCCTGCTGTACCGGCCCCAGGCTCAACAGCCCGATCGCCACAACCACCAGCAACACGCCACGCGCTGCGCCGAAGGCCATGCCGAGGAATCGATCGGTCCCGGACAACCCGGTGACGCGTACCAACTCGCCGATAAGATAATTGATCATTGCGCCCACGATCAGTGTGGCGACAAACATGATGGCACAGCCCGCGATCACGCGAGCCGATGGGGTTTCGATGTATCCGGCGAGGTACTCGGACAATGAACCACCGAACATCCAGGCGACGACTCCTGCGATGATCCAGGTCACCAGCGATAATGCTTCTTTGACGAAGCCGCGGCTCAAACTGATCAAAGCGGAGATGGCGATGATTGCAACGATCGCCCAGTCAACCCAGGTAAATGGCACAGTGCAGCCTACAGACGGATAAGGCGGCGCATTTTAGCAGAGCGCATGCCTCTCGGTAAGCTGCGATTGTCAGTGCATTTCAATCGAGGCGATAGTTTTTAGCCGCGCTCAGGCTGGAAACGCACGACAAAACCCTTGAGGTTCTGCTGACGGCTCAAAAGATCACGCAAACGATCGGCTTCAGCGCGCTCGATCAGCGGGCCGACAAACACCCGATTCTTGCCATCGGCCGTACGGATATAGGCGTTATAACCCTGGCTGCGCAGGGTTTTCTGCAGGCTTTCGGCGCTGGCACGGCTCGACAGGCTAGCCAGTTGCACCGACCAGCTCACCGACAGACCGTTGGCATCGACGCGACTTTGCGTGGTGTCCGGCTTGCTCGCTGCGGCGCTCGGGCCGGCAGTAATCGGCTGAGCAGGCGCAGGAATCGGTTTCGAGGTTGGCGGCGGCGTTGTCGGTTTGACGATCTGCGCTGGCACTACCGGTGCGGCGGCGATCGGTGCCGAAGGTGCTTCTTGCTCGGCGACCTCTTCGTCCGTCGGCACAGGCTCTTGCGGCAAGGCTTGCGGCTCAGGCACGGCGACCGGCTCGACCTGCACTTGCGGCACGGTCGGGGCTTGCGGGGCAGCCGGTGCTTCCACGACAACCTGACGCTGTTCGTCCTGACGCGAAAACAGCATCGGCAGGAAAATCACCGCCAACGCCACCAGCACCAGAGCGCCAACCATGCGCTGCTTGTACGCTTTATCCAGCAAAGCCATTTGCCGCTTCCTCCGTGGAGCGCCGGGCCAACCATTCAAGGGCCTCGGCGACACAATAAAATGATCCGAACAACAGAATCTCGTCGTCGCTTGTCGCCACTGCGCATTGACCGTCCAGGGCGGCGGCGACACTGTCGTAAGACGTGACCGACGCACCAAGGTTCTGCAATGCCGCGTTTAATTCAGCCACCGGACGTGCGCGCGGCGAATCCAGCGGCGCGACAGCCCAATGCTCGACACTAGCATTCAATTCGCCGACAACACCATCCAGATCCTTGTCGGCCAACAAACCGAACACTGCCAGGCGCTTGCCGACCGGTGGCCGCGAGGCCAGCCGACAAGCCAGATACTCGGCCGCGTGCGGGTTATGCCCCACATCCAGCAACACATTCAGGCGTTTGCCGTTCCACTCGAACGAACGGCGATCCAGACGCCCGACCACGCGAGTCGCCTGCAAGGCGGCAATGATCTGCTCGGCATGCCACGGCAAACCGAGCAACAGATACGCCTGCAACGCCAGCGCGGCGTTCTCCATCGGCAAATCGAGCAACGGCAAGTCGCGCAGTTCGACAGCCTGCCCCTGCGCATCGGTACCGCGCCACTGCCAGTGTTGATCGGTGATACCGAGATCGAAATCACGCCCACGCAGGAAGAACGGACAGGCCAGTTCGCGCGCCTTGTCGAGCAACGGTTGCGGAGGATTCAGATCGCCACACAAGGCAGGTTTGCCCTGACGGAAAATCCCGGCCTTCTCGAAAGCCACGGATTCACGGGTGTCGCCCAGATAATCGGCGTGATCGACGCCAATGCTGGTGACCAGCGCGATGTCGGCATCGACCACGTTGACCGTGTCCAGACGCCCGCCCAGCCCAACTTCGAGCACCACAGCGTCGAGTTTTGCCTGTTGAAACAGCCAGAACGCCGCCAGGGTGCCCATTTCGAAGTAGGTCAGGGAAGTGTCGCCGCGCCCGGCCTCGACCGCAGCAAAGGCTTCGCACAGCTGTGCGTCAGTGGCTTCGACGCCATTGAGCTGCACCCGCTCGTTGTAACGCAGCAGGTGCGGAGAATTGTAGACACCCACGCTCAGGCCCTGCGCACGCAGCAATGAAGCCACGAATGCGCAGGTCGAACCTTTGCCGTTGGTGCCGGTGACCGTAATCACCCGAGGCGCCGGCTGGCCCAGCCCCATGCGGGACGCTACCTGTTGCGAACGCTCCAGGCCCATGTCGATGGCCGACGGATGCAACTGCTCAAGGTAGGCGAGCCATTCGCCAAGGGTGCGCTCGGTCATAGGCCAGCAGGTACCGGTGGAACCACGATCGGCTCGATTGGCGCGGCGACGAATTTCGGCGTCGGCTTGCCAGTCATTTGTGCCAGCAGGTTACCCAGACGCGGGCGCAGTTCCTGACGGTGGATGATCATGTCGATCGCGCCGTGTTCCAGCAGGAATTCGCTGCGCTGGAAGCCTTCCGGCAGTTTTTCACGCACGGTTTGTTCGATAACGCGCGGGCCGGCAAAACCGATCAGGGCTTTCGGCTCACCGACGATCACATCGCCAAGCATCGCCAGACTCGCGGAAACACCGCCGTAGACCGGGTCGGTCAGCACGGAGATGAACGGAATGCCTTCTTCACGCAGACGCGCCAGCACAGCCGAGGTCTTGGCCATCTGCATCAGCGAGATCAGTGCTTCCTGCATGCGCGCACCGCCGGAAGCGGCGAAGCAGATCATCGGGCAGCGATTTTCCAGCGCGTAGTTGGCAGCACGTACGAAACGCTCACCAACGATGGCGCCCATGGAACCGCCCATGAAGCTGAATTCGAACGCCGAAACCACCACCGGCATGCCCAGCAGGGTGCCGCTGACCGAGATCAGCGCGTCTTTCTCGCCGGTCTGCTTTTGCGCAGCCACCAGGCGATCCTTGTACTTCTTGCCGTCACGGAATTTCAGACGGTCAACCGGCTCCAGATCGGCGCCCAGTTCGTTGCGACCTTCGGCATCAAGGAAGATGTCGATGCGCGCACGTGCGCCGATGCGCATGTGGTGGTTGCACTTGGGGCAAACGTCCAGGGTCTTTTCCAGCTCCGGACGATACAGCACAGCCTCGCAAGACGGGCATTTGTGCCACAGACCTTCAGGCACCGAGCTCTTCTTGACCTCGGAACGCATGATCGAAGGGATCAGTTTGTCTACTAACCAGTTGCTCATGCTTTCTTTCTCCAGTACCGGCGGCCCGAACCTTTCGATTCGCAACCCCGCGTATGCCCTTGAGCTAAATTCATGTGTGCGGCGATGGTTGGTGAACCGCCACGGTCAGCGCAAAACATGACCTGCGTGCAATCCGGACAACCCTCAGCCACGCTTGCTTTGTGCAAGTGCATTGATGGACGGCGGCAGACTGCCAGCCGTCACATCAATATCGGCACCGCCACTCTGTAAGAACTAGTAGGAACTTGTAGGAGCTGACGAGTGCAACGAGGCTGCGATCCTTTGATCTTGTTTTTTACGATCAAAAGATCGCAGCCTCGTTGCACTCGTCAGCTCCTACAGGCTCCTACAGGTTCCTGCTGGTTCCTATTTCTCTTTTACTGCTTGGATAAATGCGCGGATCTTTGCGTGATCCTTGATGCCTTTGCTGGCCTCTACCCCGCCACTCACGTCTACGGCGTAGGGTTTTACCTGGGCCACGGCGCCCGCGACGTTTTCCGGGGTCAGGCCGCCGGCCAGAATCAACGGCTTGCTCAAACCTTGCGGAATCAAAGACCAGTCGAACGCCTCGCCGGTTCCGCCAGGCACGCCTTCAACATAGGTGTCGAGCAACACACCGCTGGCGCTTGGGTAGGCATCTACAGCTGCGGCGATGTCGTCGCCAGCCTTGACCCGCAACGCTTTGATGTAAGGACGATGCCAGCCTTCACAGTCTTCAGCGACTTCATCACCGTGGAACTGCAGCAGATCCAGCGGCACCGCACCGAGGATTTCCCCCAACTCGCAGCGGCTGGCATTAACGAACAGGCCTACGGTGGTCACGAACGGCGGCAACGCTTGGATGATCGCCCGCGCCTGTTGCACGGACACTGCGCGCGGGCTCTTGGCGTAAAACACGAATCCGATCGCATCCGCCCCGGCCTCGACGGCGGCCAGCGCATCCTCTATGCGGGTAATCCCGCAGATCTTGCTGCGAACGGCTGACATGTCGAGAAAAACTCCAAGGCAAAATCCGGGAAAGTCCCGGATGGTAACAAAAGCGTTCGAGGGCGTCAGCCGTCAAGTTCCGAGAATCCCGTAAGGAAATGTGGCCCGATAAAACGCTCGGGTAACGGGAATTCATCGTGATACTCGACCTGCACCAGATACAGGCCGTACGGATGCGCTGTCACCCCGCCGGAGCGGCGTTCACGGCTTTCCAGCACTTCCTTCATCCACTCGACCGGCCGCTCGCCCGCACCGATGGTCATCAGGACGCCAGCGATGTTGCGCACCATGTGATGCAGGAAGGCGTTGGCGCGGATGTCGAGAACGATCATCTTGCCGTGGCGGGTGACGCGCAGGTGATGCATCTTCTTGATTGGCGACTTGGCCTGGCACTGACCGGCACGAAAAGCGCTGAAGTCATGCGTACCGATCAAGTGCTGCGCGGCCTCGGCCATGCGCTCAACGTCGAGCGGGCGGTGGTTCCAGGTGATTTCTTCGTTGAGGTGCGCCGGACGGATCTGATCGTTGTAGATCACGTAGCGATAGCGCCGGGCGATGGCCTTGAACCGCGCATGGAAATGCGCCGGCATCACCCGCGCCCAACTGACGCTGATGTCGTGGGGCAGATTGATGTTGGCGCCCATGACCCAGGCTTTCAGCGAGCGATCGACCGTGGTATCAAAATGCACCACTTGCCCGCAGGCATGCACACCGGCGTCGGTACGTCCGGCGCACTGCAAGGAAACCGGCGAGTTGGCGACTTTCGACAGGGCTTTTTCGAGCTCTTCCTGCACCGTGGCCACACCCGTCAACTGGCGCTGCCAGCCGCTGTAGCGCGAGCCTTTGTATTCAACGCCCAGCGCAACGCGGTAAAAGCCGTCGGGGGCCATTTCGGCGACCGGGTTATCTATGTTTGCCAAGGTGGGACAGCCTGCTGTTTTTGCAAAGGCGGGCATTATAAGGCTGTGGATCAGGGATACCAGAGGTTCTCTGTCGCCTGTAACAATGCCTTCGCGATCAAGCCCGCTCCCACAGGGGAATGCATTCCAAATGTGGGAGCGGGCTTGCTCGCGAAAGCGGAGGATCAGGCACCAGTGAAACCCGCACAAACAAAAACGGCAGCCTCTATGGGCTGCCGTTTCGTTTACCGCTGGACTGATTACAAGCTCGAAAGCATGTCCTTGGCCTCGCCCCGCTGCTTCTCATCACCCTCGGTCAACACTTCGTTAAGGATGTCGCGCGCGCCGTCGCTGTCGCCCATGTCGATGTAGGCCTGAGCCAGATCGAGTTTGGTCGCCGCTTCATCAGTGCCGGAGAGGAAGTCGAAATCGTCTTCGCCCAGATCAGCGTCCAGCGCCGCATCCGCCTCAGTAAACGTCGGCTCGGCGATGTTCTGCGACAGACGATCCAGTTCGGCATTGACGTCATCCAGCTCCGCCGCGAACGCATCAGGCTCGGCCGGTGGATTGGAGTCCATCTCGTCCGCCAGCGACAGATCAAAATCGGCCGGCAATTCCAGATCGTCCTGCGGTACGTCAGCCACGACGGGCGGCTCAACCGGCGACAGGTCTTTCACGCCATCGTCCAGATCCAGCAGGAAGTCGTCTTCGGCCAGAGTGGCTGGCGACGGTTCGGCGCCGAGATCCAGATCCAGATCGAAGTCCGACAGATCGTCGAGGTTTTCTTTGATGTCGGTCTGCTGTTGCAGAACCGATTCAAAACTCAGGTCGTCATCCGCCGGGAATTCGTCGAGTTCGGCCAGTGCTTCCGGCGTTTGCTGCTCAACAACAGGCGCAGGCTCGATCGGTGTGATGTTGTCGAGATCGTCCAGGCTCAGGTCAAACGCGCTGTCGAGATCATCTTCCGCCGGTGCCGGGGCAGCAGCAGGTGCTTCCGGCTCATCCAGCAGCAAATCTTTGACGTATTGCGCGTCCAGTTCGGCAGCTACAGCGGCAGCAGCCAAACCACCGGCAGCGACAAGGGCCATGGCCGGGAAGCGGCTTTTCAGCTCTTCGACCTTGGCGAAGTTATCGCCATTGGCCACCAGTTGACGTTCCTGAGCGACGAACGCATCGCGATCGCCCTGCTGACCGTAGACTTCCATCAGTTTCAGACGCAGATCACTGCGCTGCGGCTCGAGGCTGACGCCCTCCTCCAGCAACGCAGCAGCCTGATTCAGGCGACCGGCATTGATATGCGATTGCGCTTTGTCGAGCACGTCATCGGAGCGCTCGGCAGCCGGAGAAACCAGCGGCGCCGCAATCGGCGTGGCCATGACCACTGGCGCAACGACCGCTGCCGGTGCAGGCGTTGGCGCCGGAGCCGGGGTATTGAGTGTGACGCTGGCGGCTGGTGTTTCCAGACCTTCGAAGCTGCTTTCCGGCAGATCCTGTTCGGCGGAGAACTCTTGTTCTTCGGACAACGCACGCGCCATGCGCATGTGTTTCTCGGCTTCCTGCTGAGCTTTGCGGCGACGCGCCAGCAGCAACAGCAGGAGCAGCAGAACCACCGCACCGCCACCGATCAGTCCCAACAGGACAGGATTGGTCAGCAGCTCGTTGAAGGTTTTCTCATCATCGACAACCGGTTTTGGCTCGGCAGTCGGCGCTACCGGCGCATCAACTGGCGGTGCAATCGCCGATTCCGGGGTTGGCGATGCGGCCGCTTCTGCCGGAGTTGCAGGCGGTGTCGCAGCCAAATCTGCAGTGATCGCAGGAACCGCTGGATTTGCAGCGTTAGTCGCTGGCGCAGCGCCCGAGCCTTCAGCCTGCAGCTTCGCCAGTTGATTGTTTTTCAGCTCGATCAGTTTTTGCAGCTTGTCCATCTGACTTTGCAGATCGGACACGCGGCTCTTCAATTCCTCGTTGTCGCGACGGGTCGTGTCGAGGCTTTCCTGCGTGACCGCCAGTTTGTTGCTCAGCGCCTTGGCATCGCCGGCCGGGCCCTTGCCGCGCGCCTTGGCGCTTTCGGCAGACACCAGGCTCAGATTGTCGCTGGTATTTGGCGCAGCGCCGCTATTGCCACGACCACGATTGGTCGCATCCAGCTGCTGCTGGCCAGTGCCAGGCTTGGCCACGTAACGACGACCCGAGCGCCAGGCGTCGTTCTGCGCAGCGACTTCTGCAATGGCAGCGGTTTGTGGCAGCGCGGTGCTTTGTGTCGAATCCGGCAGACGCAGCACCTGACCGGTTTTCAAGCGGTTGATGTTGCCACCGATAAAGGCGTCCGGGTTCAGCGCCTGAATCGCCAGCATGGTCTGCTGCACCGAGCCGCCATTACGCGCTTTCGCGGCGATTTCCCACAGGGTATCGCGGGCGGTCGTGGTGTATTGAGTCGAGTGCGTAGCGCCAGTGGTTGGCGCGGTGACGGTTTGCGACGGCGCCGGTTGCGCAGCGGCATCAGCCGTCTGCGGCGAGAACTTCGACGGATCGAGCAGTACGCTGTAGTCGCGCAGCAGACGGCCGTTCGGCCACATCACCTGCACGAGGAATTTCACCATCGGCTCGGACAGCGGCTTGCTCGACGTCACGCGCAGTACGCTTTTACCGCTGGCGTTGAGCACCGGGGTAAACGTCAGGTCATTGAGGAAGGCCTGGCGATCAACGCCGGCCTTGGCAAAATCTTCGGGTGAAGCCAGGCTCGGCACCACTTCGGCAGCGGTGAGATCCTTGACGTCGAGCAGCTCGATTTCAGCCACCAGCGGCTGGTTCAGGGTCGACTTCAGGGTCAGCTCCCCGAGCCCGAGGGCATGCG
>NZ_JBIVJB010000121.1:8307-10873 GCF_044750025.1 Pseudomonas sp. NPDC088885
ACCGGAGGACAGCGCCGAGGCGGCCGCTATTGCTAACACCAGTTTGCGAACTTGAACCATAGCCTCATCCTTTGTTTGAACGTTCCTCGGCCAGCGAGAAGATATTGATTGTCGCTGCCGTAAGGCATTGCGCGCGACGACGACAGATGTCGCGCGCGATCATTTCTTTGATGCCCCGGAAAGTCCCGGAGGGTGATACGTTTTCAACTGCTCCGGGCAAGCATAGCGCTCACCTAGAATCAGTCGACAAATTGTTGCCAAGTATCTTTTACAGCAGGTCTTTTATCAACAATTCAGCCACCTGCACAGCGTTAAGGGCCGCGCCTTTGCGTACGTTATCTGACGTCAGCCACAGATTAAGTTCCGCCGGGTCGTCGACACCGTTGCGCACGCGCCCGACATAGACCACGTCCTGCCCTACTGCGTCACCAACCGCAGTCGGATAATCACCGGCCTCAACCAGCTCGATCCCCGGCGCCGCTTCGAGTGCTGCGTTGACCTTTTCCAGGTCGACGGCCTTCTTCGACTGCAAGGTCACGCTAAAGCTATCGCCAAAAAACACCGGGGCTTGAACGCAAGTTGCGGAAATCTTCAATAAAGGTTGCGCCAGCACCTGACGCAGCTCGCGCACCAGACGTTTTTCCAGCAGCGTGTGCCCGTTCGCGTCCGGCGTGCCGACCTGAGCCAGCAGGTTGAACGCTACCTGCCGGTCAAAAAAGGTTGGCTCCAGCGGGCGCATGTTCAGCAGCTCGGCGGTTTGCCGCGCTAGCTCGGAAACGGCTTCACGACCTTGCGCGGACATCGCCAGACTGGCGCTGACATTGACGTACTGCAGATCGATCAGATCGAGCAACGGCGTCAATACCACGGCGAGCGTGGTGGCTGACGGGCTTGGGCTGCTGACCTGGAACGGCGCTTTCAGATTGGCGAGTACCGCGGCGTTGGCTTCCGGCACCACTTGCGGCGCCTGATCGGCCGGCAAGGCGCCGGACAAGTCGATCAACGAGCAACCGGCAGCGTGAGCGCGCGCGGCGTAACTCAGGGTGATGGCCGGGCCAGCGGCGAAAAACACCAGTTTGACCTTGCTGAAATCGAACTCGTCGACCTCACGCACGCGCACGTTTTTGTTGCGGAACAGCACCGAGCTACCGGCGGATTCGCTGCTGGCCAGCAGGTGCAGGTTGCCGACCGGGAAGTCGCGTTCTTCGAGAATCTGTACGAGGGTTTCGCCGACAGTACCGGTGGCGCCGATTACGGCAATATCTAGGGTCTGGGTCATGGTGCGAGCCTCTGGCGAAACGGGGGGAGCGGCACTTTACCGGGTGACCGCCATGCAGGCAATTTCTGCCCGGCATTTGTGGTGGCTGTACCGGCCTCTTCGCGAGCAGGCTCGCTCCCACAGGGGAATGCATTTCAAAGGTGGGAGCGAGCCTGCTCGCGAAGGCGGCAGACCCGGCAACCGAGAACCATCAGGCATAAAAAACCCGCACCTCTTTCAAGGCACGGGCTCTTTCATTGCTTCAACCGATCAACGCTCGAGCAAAATCCGCAGCATGCGACGCAGCGGTTCGGCCGCGCCCCACAGCAGTTGGTCGCCAACGGTGAACGCGCCGAGGAACTGCGAGCCCATGTTGAGCTTGCGCAGACGGCCGACCGGGACATTCAGGGTGCCGGTGACCTTGGTCGGGCTCAGCTCCTGCATGCTGATATCGCGCTGATTCGGTACCAGTTTGACCCAAGGGTTGTGCTGGCTGATCAGCCCTTCGATATCGGCGATCGGTACGTCTTTGTTCAGCTTGATGGTCAGCGCCTGGCTGTGGCAACGCATCGCGCCGATGCGCACGCAGATGCCGTCGACCGGGATCGGGCTCTTGAAGCGACCGAGGATCTTGTTGGTCTCGGCCTGAGCTTTCCACTCTTCACGGCTCTGGCCGTTCGGCAGTTCCTTGTCGATCCACGGGATCAGGCTGCCGGCCAGCGGTACGCCGAAGTTTTCGGTCGGGTACGCTTCGCTGCGCATGGCATCAGCCACGCGACGGTCGATGTCGAGGATCGCGCTGGCCGGATCGGCCAGTTGATCAGCGACAGCGGCATGGGTCGCGCCCATTTGCTTGATCAGTTCACGCATGTTCTGCGCGCCGGCACCGGAGGCCGCCTGATAGGTCATGGCGCTCATCCACTCGACCAGACCGGCTTCGAACAGACCGCCCAAGCCCATCAGCATCAGGCTGACGGTGCAGTTGCCGCCGATGTAGTTCTTGGTGCCTGCATCGAGCTGCTGATCGATAACCTTGCGGTTCACCGGATCAAGAATGATCACCGCGTCATCGTTCATCCGCAGGCTCGAAGCTGCGTCGATCCAGTAACCCTGCCAGCCCGCTTCGCGCAGTTTCGGGAACACTTCGCTGGTGTAGTCGCCGCCCTGACAGGTCAGAATCACGTCGAGGGTCTTCAGCTCATCAATGCTGTAAGCATCCTTGAGCGGAGCAATGTCCTTGCCCACGGACGGGCCTTGGCCACCGAGCAGAGCTTTTTGCCACGCACCATGGCCATGTCGAAACCGACG
>NZ_JBIVJB010000122.1:0-10772 GCF_044750025.1 Pseudomonas sp. NPDC088885
GGGTCTCCGCGGGTAGTGTCTTTGGTGCCTTGCCGTTGAACGTCGGCGAGCAGGCGGATGATCGTCGCCTGGTGGAATCCACTCGTGCGTTGTTCAAAACCGGTTTCTTTCAAGATATCCAGCTGGGCCGCGAAGGCAACGTACTGGTAATCACGGTCGTTGAACGTCCGTCGGTCGCCAGTATCGAGATCGAAGGCAACAAGGCGATCTCCACCGAAGACTTGATGAAAGGCCTCAAGCAATCCGGTCTGTCCGAAGGCGAGATCTTCCAGCGTGCCACCCTCGAAGGTGTGCGTAACGAACTGCAGCGTCAGTACGTTGCTCAGGGTCGCTACTCGGCCACCGTTGATACCGAAGTGGTTTCGCAGCCACGTAACCGTGTTGGTCTGAAAGTGAAGATCAACGAAGGCACCGTGGCGGCCATTCAGCACATCAACGTGGTAGGCAACACGGTTTTCCCTGAGGACGACCTGACCGACCTGTTCGAGCTGAAAACCACCAACTGGCTGTCGTTTTTCAAGAACGATGACAAGTACGCCCGTGAAAAGCTTTCCGGTGACCTGGAGCGTCTGCGTTCCTATTACCTGGACCGCGGCTATATCAACATGGATATCGCTTCGACCCAGGTGTCCATCACCCCGGACAAGAAGCACGTCTACATCACCGTTAACGTCACCGAAGGCGAGAAGTACACCGTTCGTGACGTCAAACTCAGCGGTGACCTGAAAGTCCCTGAAGACCAGGTCAAATCGCTGTTGCTGGTGCAGAAAGGCCAAGTGTTCTCGCGCAAGCTGATGACCACCACCTCCGAACTGATCACTCGTCGTCTGGGTAACGAGGGTTACACCTTCGCCAACGTCAACGGCGTACCGCAGCCACACGATGACGACCACACCGTCGACATCCTGTTTGCTGTCGATCCGGGCAAGCGTGCTTACGTCAACCGCATCAACTTCCGTGGCAACACCAAGTCGGAAGACGAAGTGCTGCGCCGTGAAATGCGTCAGATGGAAGGCGGCTGGGCTTCTACCTACCTGATCGACCAGTCCAAGACCCGTCTTGAACGTCTGGGCTTCTTTAAAGAAGTCAACGTTGAAACCCCGGCTGTGCCAGGTGTCGACGACCAGGTTGACGTGAACTACAGCGTTGAAGAGCAGGCTTCCGGTTCGATCACCGCCAGCGTCGGTTTTGCGCAGAGCGCCGGTCTGATCCTCGGTGGTTCGATCACCCAGAACAACTTCCTCGGCACCGGTAACCGCGTCAGCGTCGGCCTGACCCGAAGCGAATACCAGAGCCGCTATAACTTCGGTTACGTTGACCCGTACTGGACCGCCGATGGCGTGAGCCTGGGTTACAACGCGTTCTATCGCACCACTGACTACGACAAGCTTGACGCTGATATTTCGAGTTATGCGGTAGACAGCCTGGGTGCTGGCGTTAACGTTGGCTACCCGATCAGCGAAACATCGCGTCTGACTTTCGGTCTGTCCGTACAGCAGGATGAGATCAAGACCGGTGATTACACCGTTGACGAGATTTTCGACTTCGTTAACAAGGAAGGCGACAAGTATCTGAACTTCAAGGCGTCCGCCGGCTGGTCCGAGTCGACCTTGAACAAAGGCGTACTGCCGACCCGTGGTCGTTCGCAGAGCCTGACCCTGGAATCGACGATTCCAGGCAGCGACCTGTCGTTCTTCAAGCTTGATTATCGCGGTCAGCTGTTCCAGCCGATCACTGAAAACTACACCATGCGCCTGCACACCGAATTGGGTTATGGCGACGGTTACGGTTCGACTGACGGCTTGCCGTTCTATGAAAACTACTATGCTGGTGGTTTCAACTCGGTTCGTGGCTTCAAGGACAGCACGCTAGGTCCTCGCAGTACGCCAAGTACAGGGGCCAACGGTACTCTGCGCGACCCGGATCAGGATCCACTGCCGTTCGGTGGTAACGTTCTGATCCAGGGTGGTGTTGAAGTGCTGTTCCCGCTGCCATTCGTCAAGGATCAGCGTTCCCTGCGTACTTCGGTATTCTGGGATGTCGGTAACGTGTTCGACTCGCAGTGCAAGGACACCCGGAACTCCGATGGTTCGAAATCCAACACGCAGTGCAACGACATCAGCCTTAGCAACATGGCGAGTTCTGTCGGTGTAGGCGTGACTTGGGTTACCGCGCTGGGTCCTCTGAGCTTCGCGTTGGCCATGCCGATCAAGAAACCGGATGACGCTGAAACTCAAGTGTTCCAATTCTCCCTCGGCCAGACGTTCTAAGCGTCTGACCCAAGATAACGACAATGGATTTTGTAGGAGTGCATCGTGCGTAAGTTGACTCAATTGGTTCTCCTGGCCTCCGTACTGGTGGCAGGCCCGGCTTTCGCCGACATGAAAATCGCTGTTCTGAACTATCAGATGGCTTTGCTGGAATCGGACGCGGCCAAGAAGTACGCCGTTGATGCCGAGAAGAAGTTCGGTCCGCAACTGACCAAACTGAAGACTCTGGAAAGCAGCGCCAAAGGCATTCAGGATCGTCTGATGGCCGGTGGCGACAAAATGCAGCAGGGTGAGCGCGAGCGTCTGGAGCTTGAATTCAAGCAAAAGGCCCGTGACTTCCAGTTCCAGTCCAAAGAATTGAACGAAGCCAAAGCCGTTGCTGACCGCGAAATGCTCAAGCAACTGAAGCCGAAGCTGGATGGCGCAGTGGAAGAAGTCATCAAGAAAGGTGGTTTTGACCTGGTGTTCGAGCGTGGCGCAGTGATCGATGTCAAGCCTCAGTACGACATCACGCGCCAGGTTATCGAGCGCATGAATCAGCTGAAGTAACCCATGACCGTGACTATCAAGCTCGGCCAGTTGGCCGAGTTCCTCGGCGCCACCCTGCGTGGCGACCCGGAGAAGCAAATTACTGGGCTAGCCACTTTGCAAGAGGCTGGCCCAGCTCAGTTGAGCTTTCTGGCAAACCCTCAATACCGCAAATTCCTGGCAGGTTCGCAGGCGGCAGCGCTGTTGCTCAAAGAAGCTGACGCCGAAGGTTTTTCCGGGAATGCACTGGTGGTGCCGGATCCTTATCTGGCCTACGCACGTATTTCGCACCTGTTCGATCCCAAACCAAAAGCTGCGGCGGGTATCCACCCATCGGCAGTGATTGCGGACGACGCGGTGGTTGATCCAACCGCCAGCATCGGCCCGTTCGTGGTGATCGAAGCCGGTGCGCGTATCGCTGCTCAAGTGACCTTGGGCGCACATTGCTTTATCGGTGCGCGCAGTGAAATTGGTGAAGGCGGCTGGCTAGCGCCCCGCGTGACCCTGTATCACGACGTGCGCATCGGCAAACGTGTGGTGATTCAGTCCGGTGCTGTGCTCGGAGGTGAGGGCTTCGGCTTTGCCAACGAGAAGGGCATCTGGCAGAAAATCGCCCAGATTGGTGGCGTGACCATTGGCGACGACGTAGAGATTGGCGTGAATACCGCTATCGACCGCGGCGCGTTGGCCGATACCGTGATCGGTAATGGCGTGAAACTCGACAACCAGATTCAGATTGCGCACAACGTTCAGGTCGGTGATCACACCGCCATGGCCGCGTGTGTCGGGATCTCCGGCAGCACCAAGATCGGCAAGCATTGCATGCTCGCTGGCGGTGTCGGTCTGGTTGGGCACATTGATATTTGCGACAACGTTTTCCTCACCGGGATGACCATGGTGACCCACTCGATTACCGAGCCAGGCGCCTACTCATCCGGTACAGCCATGCAACCGGCGGCCGAATGGCGCAAAAGCGCGGCCCGTATTCGTCAGCTCGATGACATCGCGCGACGTTTGAAACAGCTGGAAAAGCGCGTAGGGGAAGTGACCCCTGACGGCAATGCTTCATCAGATGGCTGATACCATTTCCATATCAAGTGTGCACAGCCTCTAGACTGCCTCCTTGATTTGCTAGAGGAGTGCGCGTCAGTCGCGCTCCCACACTCTCCATCGGCCTCCCCCCGAAATGATGGACATCAACGAGATTCGCGAATACCTGCCTCACCGTTACCCGTTCCTGCTGGTGGATCGGGTGGTGGAACTGGACACTGAAGGCAAGCGCATTCGCGCCTACAAGAATGTCAGCATCAATGAACCGTTCTTTAATGGTCACTTCCCTGCGCATCCAATCATGCCGGGCGTATTGATCATCGAAGCGATGGCTCAGGCTGCCGGGATCCTCGGTTTCAAAATGCTTGATGTGAAGCCTGCCGACGGCACGCTTTACTACTTCGTCGGTTCCGACAAGCTGCGCTTCCGCCAGCCTGTGTTGCCGGGCGACCAACTGATCCTTGAAGCCAAGTTCCTCAGCTGCAAGCGTCAGATCTGGAAATTCGAATGCCAGGCCTCGGTCGACGGCAAGCCGGTCTGCTCTGCTGAGATCATCTGCGCGGAACGCAAACTATGAGTTTGATTGACCCTCGCGCAATCATCGATCCGTCGGCCGTTCTGGCTGACGGCGTCGAGGTCGGCCCGTGGTCGATCGTCGGCGCCGGTGTGGAAATCGGCGAGGGTACTGTGATCGGGCCCCATGTAATTCTCAAAGGCCCGACCCGCATCGGTAAGCACAATCGCATCTACCAGTTTTCTTCGGTAGGCGAGGACACGCCCGATCTGAAATACAAAGGTGAAGAAACCCGTCTGGTGATTGGTGACCATAACGTCATCCGCGAAGGCGTGACCATTCACCGTGGCACCGTTCAGGATCGTTCGGAAACGACGCTGGGCGACCACAACCTGATCATGGCCTATGCCCACATCGGCCACGACAGCGTCATCGGCAACAACTGCATTCTGGTCAACAACACTGCGTTGGCCGGCCATGTACACGTTGATGATTGGGCGATTCTCTCCGGTTTCACCCTCGTACATCAGTATTGCCACATCGGCGCCCACAGCTTTTCCGGTATGGGCACGGCGATCGGCAAGGACGTTCCGGCGTTCGTGACGGTATTCGGCAACCCGGCGGAAGCACGCAGCATGAACTTCGAAGGCATGCGCCGTCGTGGTTTCAGCGAAGACGCGATCCACACACTGCGTCGCGCCTACAAAACCGTCTACCGCCAAGGCCTGACGGTCGAGCAGGCACTGGCTGAGCTGGCTGAACCGGCGGCGCAGTTCCCGGAAGTTGCGATTTTCCGCGACTCGATCCAGTCGTCGACTCGCGGCATCACTCGCTGATCATGGCCAATCTGCGTATTGCGCTGGTGGCGGGTGAGGCTTCCGGCGACATTCTCGGCGCCGGTCTGATGCGCGCCCTCAAGGCGCAGCATCCAGCGGTCGAGTTCATCGGCGTCGGTGGCCCGTTGATGCAGGCCGAAGGCCTGACTTCCTACTTTCCCATGGAACGCTTGTCGGTCATGGGCCTGGTAGAAGTGCTCGGGCGTCTGCGTGAGTTGCTCAAGCGCCGCAAGGAGCTGATCGCCACATTGATCGCCGAGAAGCCGGACGTGTTCATCGGCATCGATGCCCCGGATTTCAACCTCAATATCGAACTGAAGCTGCGTCAGGCCGGTATCAAAACCGTGCATTACGTCAGCCCGTCGGTGTGGGCATGGCGGCAGAAGCGCGTGTTGAAGATTCGCGAAGGCTGCGATCTGATGCTGACGCTGCTGCCATTCGAAGCGAAATTCTATGAAGAGAAAGGCGTACCGGTGCGGTTCGTCGGCCACACGCTGGCCGATGCCATTCCGCTGGAGGCTGATCGTGCTGCCGCGCGTGCCGAGTTGGGCTTGCCTGACGGCCCGCTGGTGGCCTTGATGCCCGGCAGCCGTGGCGGCGAAGTGTCTCGACTTGGTGCGTTGTTCCTCGATACCGCCGAACGTCTGCGTGCCATGCGTCCGGGGCTGCGCTTCGTTATCCCTTGCGCCAATGCCGAGCGTCGCGCGCAGCTTGAAGAGCTGCTCGCCGGCCGCGATCTGCCAGTGACCTTGCTCGACGGCAAATCCCATCTGGCCCTGGCCGCGTGCAACGCCGTGTTGATCGCTTCCGGTACCGCGACCCTTGAAGCGCTGCTGTACAAGCGGCCGATGGTGGTCGCCTATCGCTTGGCACCGCTGACGTTCTGGATTCTCAAGCGCATGGTCAAGAGCCCTTACGTGTCCTTGCCGAACCTGCTCGCCCAGCGTCTGCTGGTGCCAGAGTTGTTGCAGGATGATGCGACGGTCGAAGCGCTGGCCCAGACCTTGTCGCCGCTGATCGAGGGTGGTGAAGAACAGACGCGCGGTTTCGACGAGATCCACCGCACGCTGCGCCGGGATGCCTCCAATCAGGCGGCGGACGCCGTCCTTAACCTGATCGGTCAAAAACAATGAGCAAGACAAGCATGCAGATGGGGCTGGATTTCACCCTGGTCGCCGAAGTCGAAGAACTGGTGGCCGGTGTCGATGAAGTCGGTCGCGGCCCGTTGTGCGGTGCAGTGGTGACGGCGGCGGTGATCCTCGATCCGAACCGGCCGATTCTCGGTCTCAACGACTCGAAGAAGCTCACCGAAGCCAAGCGTGAAAAGCTCTACGACGAAATCATCGAGAAGTCGCTGAGCTGGTGCATTGCCCGCGCCGAAGTCGAAGAAATCGACGAACTGAACATCCTTCACGCGACCATGCTCGCCATGCAGCGCGCGGTCGCTGGCCTGCATATTCAGCCGAAACTGGCGATGATCGACGGCAACCGCTGCCCACACTTGCCGATGCGCGCTGAAGCGGTGGTGCAGGGTGACGGTAAGGTGCCGGCCATTGCTGCCGCGTCGATTCTGGCCAAGGTCAGTCGTGACCGTGAAATGGCTGCGTTTGAATTGATCTACCCGGGTTACGGCATCGGCGGCCATAAAGGCTACCCGACGCCCGTTCATCTGGAAGCCTTGGTACGTCTGGGCCCGACGCCGATTCACCGGCGCTCGTTTGCCCCGGTGCGTCTGGCTTACGAAGCGCTGGAAGGCCTGACGCAGGTTTAGTCGCAAGGCTGATGTTTTGTTCGAGGCCCGGTACAATCCGGGCCTTGTTGTCTCTATGTAACTGGACAGGATCACTATGCCGGCTTCATTCGTTCATCTACGCCTGCACACTGAATACTCGCTGGTCGACGGGCTGGTGCGGATCAAGCCGCTGGTCAAGGCGCTGACCGCCATGAACATGCCGGCGGTCGCGGTCACCGACCAGAACAACATGTGTTCCCTGGTCAAATTCTATAAAAACACCATGGGCGCCGGCATCAAGCCGATCTGCGGCGCCGACCTGTGGCTGTCGAACAAAGATCTGGACGCGCCGCTGAGCCGGCTCAGCCTGTTGGTGATGAACGCCAAGGGCTATCGCAACCTCACCGAGTTGATCTCGCGCGGCTTCATCGAAGGTCAGCGCAACGGCATGATCATCATCGAGCGTGAGTGGGTCGCTGAAGCCAACGAAGGCCTGATCATGCTGTCCGCCGCCAAAGAAGGTGAGATCGGCATGGCCCTGATCAGTGGCAACCCGGCTGAAGCCGAGGCCCTGACGCGCGAATGGATGGCGGTGTTCCCGGATCGCTTCTATCTGGAAATCCAGCGCACCAACCGTCCCAACGATGAAGAACAACTGCACGGCGCCGTGGCGCTGGCCGACAAACTCGGCGCGCCTTTGGTGGCGAGCAACGATGTGCGCTTCATCAAGCAGGAAGACTTCGCCGCCCACGAAACCCGCGTGTGCATTGGTGAGGGCCGCGCCCTCGACGATCCGCGTCGTTCGAAGAATTACAGCGATCAGCAATACCTGAAAAGCGCCGAGGAGATGATCGAGCTGTTCAGCGATATTCCCGACGCGATTGAAAACACCGTCGAGATCGCCAAGCGCTGCAACATCGACGTGAAACTGGGCACGCACTTCCTGCCCAACTTCCCGATCCCCGATGGCATGACCATCGACGAATATTTCCGCAAAGTCTCCTTCGACGGTCTCGAAGAGCGACTGGCGGTGCTGCTGCCCAAGGACACCACCGAAGACTACGAAGCCAAGCGTCAGGTCTATGTAGATCGCTTGAATTTCGAGCTGGATATCATCATCCAGATGGGCTTCCCGGGTTACTTCCTGATCGTTATGGACTTTATCCAGTGGGCCAAGAGCAACGGCGTGCCGGTAGGCCCTGGCCGTGGTTCGGGTGCCGGTTCGCTGGTGGCCTACGTGCAGAAGATCACCGACCTCGATCCGCTGGAATACGACCTGCTGTTCGAACGTTTCCTTAACCCGGAACGGGTCTCGATGCCCGACTTCGACGTCGACTTCTGCATGGACGGTCGTGACCGCGTGATCGACTACGTGGCCGAGAAATACGGGCGCAACGCGGTAAGCCAGATCATCACTTTCGGTTCCATGGCCGCCAAGGCTGTGGTGCGCGACGTGGCGCGGGTGCAGGGCAAGTCTTACGGTTTGGCGGATCGTCTGTCGAAGATGATTCCGTTCGAAGTCGGCATGACTCTGGAAAAAGCCTACGAGCAGGAAGAAATCCTCCGTGACTTCATCAAGGTCGATGAAGAGGCCGCCGAAATCTGGGAGATGGCGCGCAAGCTCGAGGGCGTGGTGCGTAACGTCGGTAAACACGCCGGTGGTGTGGTTATCGCGCCGACCAAGCTGACTGACTTCTCGCCGATCTATTGCGACGAGGCCGGTGACGGTCTGGTAACCCAGTTCGACAAGGACGACGTTGAAGCCGCCGGTCTGGTGAAGTTCGACTTCCTCGGTCTGCGGACGCTGACGGTGATCGACTGGGCGCTGAAGACCATCAACCGCGACCGCGCCAAGGTCGACGAGCCGCCGCTGGACATCGCGTTCATCCCGCTCGACGACAAACCGACTTACACGCTGTTGCAAAAAGCTGAAACCACCGCGGTGTTCCAGCTTGAGTCGCGAGGCATGAAAGAGCTGATCAAAAAGCTCAAGCCCGACTGCCTGGAAGACTTGATCGCACTGGTGGCCCTGTTCCGTCCGGGCCCGCTGCAGTCCGGCATGGTTGATGACTTTATCAACCGTAAGCACGGTCGCGCCGAGCTGGCGTATCCGCACTCCGACTATCAATACGAAGGCCTCAAGCCGGTATTGGCACCGACCTACGGCATCATCCTGTATCAGGAACAGGTGATGCAGATTGCCCAGGTCATGGCCGGTTACACCCTCGGTGGTGCGGACATGCTCCGTCGGGCGATGGGTAAGAAAAAGCCCGAAGAGATGGCCAAGCAGCGCGGCGGTTTTATTGAAGGTTGCAAGACCAACAATATCGAAGCAGACCTCGCCGGTAACATTTTCGACCTGGTGGAAAAATTCGCCGGTTACGGTTTCAACAAGTCTCACTCTGCCGCTTACGGTCTGGTTTCGTACCAGACGGCCTGGCTGAAGACTCACTACCCGGCGCCGTTCATGGCCGCGGTACTGTCGGCGGACATGCACAACACCGACAAGGTCGTGACCTTGATCGAAGAAATTCGCACCATGAAGCTGCGTCTCGACGCGCCGGATGTGAATACTTCGGAATTCAAGTTCACGGTGAACGACGAAGGCCGCATCATTTATGGCCTCGGCGCGATCAAGGGTGTGGGCGAGGGTCCGGTCGAGGCGATCACTGAGGCGCGCGCGGACGGGCCGTTCAAGGATCTGTTCGATTTCTGCGCCCGCGTCGACCTCAAACGCATCAACAAGCGCACCCTCGACGGTTTGATCCGCAGCGGGGCGCTGGATCGTCTCGGCCCGTTCTTCCATGAAGAGCAAAAGGCTTATCAGGCCAACATCGACCGCAACCGTGCGGTGCTGCTGGCGGCGATGGAAGAAGCGATCAAATCCGCCGAGCAGACGGCGCGCACCCACGACAGCGGTCACGCCGACCTGTTTGGCGGCTTGTTCGTCGAGGAAGACGCCGACGTTTACGCGGTGCATCGCAAGGCCAAAGAGCTGACCCTCAAAGAACGCCTCAAGGGTGAAAAAGACACCCTGGGCCTGTACCTGACCGGTCACCCGATCGACGAATACGAAGGTGAGATCCGCCGGTTCGCCCGTCAGCGCATCATCGACCTGAAACCGGCGCGTGACACGCAGACCGTGGCCGGAATGATCATTGCCCTGCGCGTGATGAAGAACAAAAAGGGCGACAAGATGGGCTTCATCACCCTCGACGACCGTTCGGGGCGGATCGAGGCGTCGCTGTTCGCCGATGCGTTCCACTCCGCGCAGTCGCTGTTGCAGACCGACGCGATGGTGGTGGTTGAAGGCGAGGTCAGCAACGATGACTTCTCCGGCGGCCTGCGCCTGCGGGTCAAGCGCGTGATGAGCATGGAAGATGCGCGTACCAACCTCGCCGAGAGCCTGCGCCTGAAGCTGCAAACCCAGGATCTGAAAGGCGATCAGCTACGCTGGTTGGGTGATTTGCTCAAGCGCCATCGCGGCGCGTGCCCGGTGACCATGGAGTACACCAGCCCCGATGCGAAGACCTTGCTGCAGTTTGGCGAGACGTGGCGAATCGACCCGGCGGATGCCTTGATTCAGGCTCTGCGTGACCAGTTCGGGCGAGACAACGTCTTCCTCCAATACCGTTGACCGGCGAGTGCCATCATTGCACTTGCCCGAAACCTGAATTTTTAATCTCGACCTCAGCGCGCCTCTCCCTTAAGGTAGGGCGCGAATAGACAACCGGCCGGCCCAAGCTTATTTGGGACTCGACCCAAGACGGACGCCTATGAACCCGAATTTTCTAGATTTCGAACAGCCGATCGCCGACGTGCAAGCCACGATCGAAGGGTTG
>NZ_JBIVJB010000123.1:0-941 GCF_044750025.1 Pseudomonas sp. NPDC088885
CAGACCATCGTCGACGCCGTGCAACAGCGCGTCGATTTCATCCTGGGACAGCAGATCCTGCACGGCCATGTCGTGTTCCTACTGCAGTACGAAATTAGTGAAAAGCAACTGTTCGATGACCACTTTGCCGAGTTCTTTCTGCGCCACTTCCTGGACGCTGGCGGTGGCCTTCTGGCGCAACATCTCTTGGCCGACCGGCGTCGCCAGTGTGGCGAAATCCTGACCGGAGAAGAGCATCACCAGGTTGTTGCGGATAACCGGCATGTGCACTTTCAGCGCTTCCAGATCGGCCTGATTGCGCCCGAGCATGGTGATGCTCACCTGCATGTAGCGCTGACGGCCGTTCTGGTTGTAGTTGGCAACGAAGGCCGGCGCCATCGGTTCGAAAATCGCCGGTTGTTTGCCGGTCGGGGCGGTTTCAGCCGCAGCCTCTGGTTTGCTCTGGGCACTGTGCATGAAGAACCAGGTCGCCCCCACGGATGCACCAATGGCCAACAGCAACGCGAGCACGATCATAATGATCAGCTTGAGTTTGCCTTTGGTTGCGGGGTCTTTTACTGCTGCAGCTTCGCTCTTCGCCATGCCAATAATCCGTCACTAATCAGGTTTTCACAGTCGCACGGCAAGGCAAGAGCAAGTGTTATGCCAGAAGTGTCGGTGGTTGCGGAGAGAACGACAAAGTCAAAAGCACCCTCACCCCAGCCCTCTCCCGGAGGGAGAGGGGGCCGACCGAGGTGTCGGGCGTCAAACATCGACCTGAAAGACCGGGTCGATTACAGATTCACAGCAAAAACATCAGGTCGGCGTACTTCGCAAGCATCCCCCAACCAGTCCCCTCTCCCTCCGGGAGAGGGCTAGGGTGAGGGGCTCTGTGATCAAACACCGACCTGAAAGACCGGGTCGATTACAGATTCACAGCAAAAACATCAGGTCGGCGTACT